>CALMDF010000243.1 GCA_937864895.1 uncultured Holophagales bacterium
GCCGGCTTGTCGGCGTCGGGGCCGTCCTGGCCGAAGCCGGAGATGGCGCAGTAGACGAGCCGCGGGTTGATCTCGCGGAGGACTTCCCAGCCGACGCCGAGCCGCTTCATGACGCCGGGGCGGAAGTTCTCGACGACGACGTCGGCCGTGGCGGCGAGGCGCTTGAAGATTTCCTTCGCCTCGGGTTTCTTGAGGTTCAAGGTGAGCGATTTCTTGTTCGCGTTCTGGGCGAGGAAGCTCGTCCCCATCAGCTCCTTGTTGAGCTTCGGGACGTTGCCGAGCTTGCGTGCGAGGTCGCCGTCGGTCGGGTTCTCGACCTTGATCACCTCGGCGCCGAGGAGGGCGAGGTGAAGCGTCGCGAACGGCCCGGAGAGGACGTTCGTGAGGTCGAGGACGACGACGCCCTCGAGGGCCTTCGTCATGCCGGACTCTCCTGTTTCCGAAGCTGCGGGGCGGGGCCGGTCCGGTGGACGCGGCCGGGCATCTCGCGACCGAAGAACGACTCGACGTCGCGCGCGATCTCGATGAGTCGCGCGAGGTCGACGTCGGTCCGCTTCCCCTCGCGCTGGAGGGTGTGGACGACGTCCTCGGTCGCGACGTTCCCGGCGGCCACCTTCGTGAAGGGGCAGCCGCCGAGCCCGGCGAAGGAAGACTCGACGGTGACGACCCCGGCGCGCAGCGCCGCCCAGACGTTCGCCATGCCGGCCCCGTAGGTGTCGTGGAAGTGGCAGGCGGCCTCGATCCCGGGATCGAGCTCGAGCAGCCGTCCGAAGAGACGCTCGACCTGGGCGGGGCAGGCGTGCCCGGCCGTGTCGGCGAGGGAGATCGTGAGGAGGCCGGCGTCGACGTAGGAGCGGGCGATCGCGAGGACGTTCTCCTCGGGGACGGCCCCCTCGAAGCCGCAGCCGAACGCCGACTGGACCGAGACCTGGACCTTCCGGCCCGCTTCGACGGCCTTCTTCGCCGTCGCGACGATCCGCCCGGTCGCCTCGGCGACCCCCATCCCGGTGTTCTTCCGGCTGTGGGTCTCGGAGGCCGACACGCCGAGACAGACCATCTCGACGCCGCAGGCGAGCGCGCGGTCGAGCCCCTTCTCGTTCAGGACGAGGCCGGAGTAGAGGGCGTGCCCCTTCCTCTCCGCTCCCGGCGCCGTGAGGCGCCGGAAGAGCTCGTCCGTGTCGGCCATCTGCGGCACCTTCTCCGGGTGGACGAAGGAGCCGGCCTGGACGACGTCCAGGCCGGCCTCCGAGAGCGCCCCTATCCATCGGAGCTTCGTCTCCGTCGGGGCGACCGCCTTCTCGACCTGGAGCCCGTCTCGGGGCCCCACTTCGTGGAGGACGATTCGCGGGGTCACCCGGGCTGTCCCTCTAGAGCGCCCGGGCGACGGCCTCGCCCATCTCGAGCGTCGTGGCCGTCCCCCCCATGTCGTAGGTGCGGACCTTCCCATCGGCGATGACGGCGGCGACCGCCTTGTCGAGGCGGGCCCCCTTCTCGGTCTCCCCGAGGAAATCGAGCATCATCTTCGCGGCGAGGATCGTCGCGAGCGGGTTGACCTTGTACTGGCCCGCGTACTTCGGGGCGGAGCCGTGGCTCGGCTCGAAGACCGCGAGCTTCTTCCCGATGTTCCCCGAGCAGCCGAAGCCGAGGCCGCCGACCATCTGGGCCGCGAGGTCCGAGATGATGTCGCCGTAGAGGTTCGGGGCGACGAGGACGTCGTAGCTCATCGGGTTCTTCAGGAGCCACATGCAGATGGCGTCGATGTTCGCGTCGTCGACGGCGATGCCCGGGAAGTCGGCCGCGACCTTCTTCGCTTCCTCGAAGAAGAGGCCGTCCGTCGCGCGGACGACGTTCGCCTTGTGGACGATCGTCACCTTCTTCCGCCCGTGCTTCGCCGCGAACTCGAAGGCCGCGCGGGCGATCCGCTCGGAGCCCCTGCGCGTGTTGATCTTGCAGGAGATCGCGAGCTCGTCGCTCCGGTAGCCGGCGAACCCGCCGTACGGCTTGCTGATCGCCTTGAGCGTCTCGGAGAGCACCTCGGGCACCGGGGAGAACTCGACCCCGGCGTAGAGGTCTTCGGTGTTCTCTCGGAAGATGACGAGGTCGATCCCCTCCTTGAAGTTGAGGGGGTTGCCCGGGTAGGCCCGGCAGGGCCTCAGGCAGACGTAGAGGTCGAACATCTGCCGCATCCGGACGATCGGCGACCGGTAGGTCAGGCCCGTCCCCTTCAGCTCCGCAACGAGCTCCTCTTCGGCGGCCTTGACCGGCTTGGAGGTGATGGCGCCGAACATGGCGGCGTCGGACGCCTTCAGGAGGTCGATCGTGCGCTGGGGGAAGGACTCTCCCTCCGTGCACCAGAACTCCCAGCCGATGTCCCCGTGGGTGTATTCAGCGTCCAGCTTCAGGGCGTCGAGCGTGATGCGGGCGGCCTCCATGACCTCCTTGCCCACTCCGTCTCCCGGCAGCCATGCGATCTTGTACGCGCTCATTTCAGTCTGCTCCCTGCGCGCGCCCTCGGGGGGCGTCGGCGCATCGGTGAGTCTATCTCCGAGGGCGCCCCGGGCGCCGTCCCGGGAATGCCGTCAGGACCGCCCGTATTCCCCGGTGTCCAGGGCGAGGCGGACCCCCTCGGGGCCTCCCCCGACGCCGAGGGCCGAAAGGAGAGCGGCCCCCTCGGCGCGGAGGGACGGGAGGAGCGCCGCGGCCTCCGGGAGCGTCGCCGGGACGGCGGAGAGGGCTTCGGCCCTGGCAGAGAGCGCCTCCAGGCGGGTCCCGCCGAGCGACGCCGCGCTCGACTTGAGGCTGTGGGCAGCCCGCCGGAACGACTCCGCGTCCCCCGCGGCGGCGGACCGCTCCATCTCCTCGATCCGGAGGGGAGTGTCGCGACGGAAGATGGAGAGGAGCGAGGCGACGAACCCGTCCTCGCCGGGGATCTCGAGGCCCCTCAGCGTCTCGAGCGGGCCGGGGACGAGGACGGGGAGGCTGCCGGCCGGGTCGGGTGCCGGAGCGCCCGCGGGCACGCGACGGAGGGCTGCCGCGAGCTCCTCGATCCGGACGGGCTTGGAGAGGTAGTCGTCCATCCCGGCCGCGGAGCAGCGCTCCGCGTCCCCGGTCATGGCGCTCGCCGTCAGGGCGACGATCCACGGGCCCTTCTCGCGGGGGAGGAGGGCGCGGATCCTCCGCGTCGCCTCCAGGCCGTCCATCTCGGGCATCTGGACGTCCATCAGGACGACGTCGTAGGCCTCGCGCAGGGTCGCCTCGAGCGCCTCACGGCCGGTCGCGGCGAGGTCGGCCCGGTATCCCATCCTCGCGAGGTAGGTCAGGGCGACCTTCTGGTTCACGGCGTTGTCCTCGGCGAGGAGGATCCGGAGCGGGTGGGTCGCTCCGAGGTCGCGCGGGAGACCGGGCGAAGAGCCGCGGCGGCGCTTGCGCGAGACGCTGTCGTCGCGAATGCCGGCCAGGACCGACGCGAGGGCCCTGGGCCGGACGGGCCGGGCCACGACCGCGGCGAACGTCCCCCGCGGTCCCCCGGCCCGGCGGCCGCGGGAGGTGACGAGGACGAGGGGAAGGGCGTCGGAGTCCCGGAACCGGCGGAGCGACTCGGCGAAGCGGCGGCCGTCGACCTCGGACATCTCCTCGTCGACGAGGCCGAGGTCGAACGGCTCGCCCGCCTCGACCCAGGCGAGGGCCTCGCGGGCCGAGCCCGTCGCGCGGGGGAGCATCCCCCAGCTCGAGAGCGTCTCGGTGAGGGTCTCGCGGGAGCCGGCGCCGTCGTCCACGAGGAGGACCCGCTGGCCCGCGAGGCGCTCGAGACCGGGGACCCCGCCCCCGTTCAGGGGGGCCGGGCCCTGCGGGACGACGATGTGGACCCGGAACGTCGAGCCGCGCCCCTGGCTCGCGGCCTCGATGCCGCCCCCCATCTTCTCGGCGAGGCGCTTGCAGATGGCGAGGCCGAGGCCGGTCCCGCCGAACTGGCGGGTCGTCGAGGGGTCGACCTGGCTGAAGCTCCGGAAGAGCCGGTCGAGCCGCGCCTGGGGGATGCCGATGCCCGTGTCGCGGACGACGATCTCGACCCGGTGGCTGCGGTCCCCGACGCGCCGCGCCGAGGCCCGGAGGAGGACCTCTCCCGACTGCGTGAACTTGACGGCGTTCGAGAGGAGGTTCAGGAGGACCTGCCGCACGCGCGTCACGTCGCCGACGAGGAGCGCCGGGACCGACGGGTCCACGCGGTAGGCGAGGTCGAGCCCCTTCCCCGCGGCCCCCTGGGCCACGAGGTCGAAGGAGTCTTCCACCGCGTCGCGCAGGGAGAAAGGGCGGCTCTCGAGCTCGAGCCTCTCGGACTCCATCTTGGAGAAGTCGAGGACGTCGTTGAGGAGGGTCAGGAGGGTGTCGCCGCTCGTCCGGATCGTCTCGACGTAGTCCCGCTGCTCCGGGGTGAGCGAGGTGTCGAGGAGGAGGCCCGCCATGCCGATGACGGCGTTCATGGGCGTCCGGATCTCGTGACTGATGTTCGCGAGGAACTCGGTCTTGGCCCGGCTGGCCGCCTCGGCCGCGTCGCGGGCGGCCGTCAGCTCGGCCTCGGCGCGCTTCCTCTCGCCGATGTCCCGCGAGATGGAGACGAACCCGGCGATCTCGCCCCCCTTCCGGAGGGTCGACGTCCGGAGGGCGACCCAGAAGACCTCCCCCGACTTCGTCACGTTGAGGAGGTCCCCGTGGAACCAGCCGGCGAGCGTCGACTCGGAGATCTTCTCGGCGATACCGGGCGGGTGTCCCTCGGCGAGGAAGACCTGCCACGGGCGCCCGAGGAGCGCC
>CALMDF010000244.1 GCA_937864895.1 uncultured Holophagales bacterium
CGCGATGGAGGGCTTCCCCATGGTCTCGAGGAGGTCGAAGACGGCCTGCCCCTTTCGCGCGAACTCGCGGGCGGCCACGGGCGTGAGCTTCGGAAAGCCGGAGATGTCGGCCCCCGCGACGAACGCCTTTTCGCCCGCGCCGGTGAGAATCACGGCACCCACCTCC
This sequence comes from uncultured Holophagales bacterium, assembly GCA_937864895.1. Taxonomy (GTDB): domain Bacteria; phylum Acidobacteriota; class Thermoanaerobaculia; order UBA5066; family UBA5066; genus UBA5066. The sequence continues at coordinate 167 of CALMDF010000244.1, forward strand.
GGGCTCCCCTTCGCGTCGTGAAAGACGCGCCTGAGCTCCTCGACGACCTCGGCATTCAGGGCGTTCAGCTTCTCGGGGCGGTTCAGCGTGACGGTGAGGATCCGGTCCGAGACCTCCGTGAGGACGACGGACATGGCGGGCCCCCTACTTGAACGGGTTGTCGTCGGCGCTCGGGCCGTAGATGCCCGGGACCGGGATGTCGAGAAGGCGGAGGTAGACCGTGAGCTGGCCCCGGTGGTGGTAGGTGTGGTTGAGGAGGATCGTCCTCACGAGCGCGATTCGGGGCATCGCGAAGATGGCCTGCCCCTTGTTCGAGAGCGTCCAGTCGCCCATCGCTTTCGCGTCGTCGAGCTGCGCCATCGCGGCCTTCGCCGTCTTCGCGGCCGCCTCGAAGGCGTCGAGGATGTTCTCGGGGGTGTCGAGGGGCGGCCGGTCCATCCCGGCCGCGAGGTCGAAGCCGTCGAGGAGGAGCGTCCCGCCGATCCAGGCGGGAATCGTCGCGACGTGCCCCGCGAGCTGCCCGAGCGTCATCGACTTCTCGTGCGGCTTCCAGCCGAGCTTGTCCGCCGGAAGGCCCGTGAGGCACTTCCTCGTGGAGGAGCACTCGCGGTCGAACTCGAGGAGGAGCGGGTCGATCATTCGCATCGTCTGTCTCCTGAAATCGTCACCGTTCGGAGAGGGAGGATCAGTCTAGCGCGCCTCAGAGGGCCGAGGCGAGGTCGTGGAAGCGCCTGCGCAGACCGTTCGCGTCGACGTCGCGGGCGTCCGGGTGGAGCCGGTTGAAGAGGAGGACGAAGACGCGACGGGCCTCCGGGTCGACCCAGAGCGACGTCCCCGTGAAGCCCGTGTGCCCGAACGCCTCGGAGGCGAGAGCGCCCCCGGTGGCCCCCCCTGCCGTCGCCAGCCTCCACCCGAGCCCGTAGCCCGGCGCCTCGGGGTGCGCCGCCGTCGCCTCCTCCACCAGTCCCTCCGGGAGGAGCCGCGGGTCCCGGAGCATCCAGGCGCGCCCCGCCTCGGCCACGGCGCGGGCCGTCCCGAAGAGCCCCGCGTTGAGCGAGACGCCGCCGAAGCGCCGGAGGGCGTTCCCGTCGTTCACCTCGCCGTTCACGATCCCTCCCCGAAAGCCCCCGTAGGAGAGGCCGAGCTCCGCGCACATCCGCCGCTCGGTGGCGTCGTCCCGCTCCCCTCCGGAACACCGGGCGAGGTCGTCTCCCTCGGGCGCGAAGAGGAGGTCGGCCGAGAGGCCGAGCGGACCGGTCACACGGTCCCTCAGGAACTTCTCGAGCGGCAGCGAAGAAGCGCGCTCGACGACGTCGGCGAGGAGGAGATACCCGAGGCACGAGTACCCGGCCCGGGCTCCCGGCGCGGCCTCGAGGTCCAGCGCGGCCAGAGTCCGGCGGTAGGCGTCTCGCCCCTCCCCCCTCACGTAGCACGGGAACCAGGCGGGAAGGCCCGACGCGTGCGCGAGGAGCCTCCGGAGCGTCACGCCCTCGAACTTCGTCCTCCGGAAGAGATCGTGGAACCGGCACAGCTCGTCGTCGAGCTCCAGCGCCTTCGCCTCGACGAGCGCGAGGACGAGGGCCGCCCCGGCGAGGGGCTTGGTGAGGGAGGCGAGATCCCAGAGCGTCGAGGCGTCGGCGGGGCGCGACTCGCCCGCGGCCTCGCGGGCGGCGCCGACCTGCTCCTCGACGCGGTCCCCCTCGCCGGAGAGGACCACCGCGGCCGCTCCCGCGAACGAACCTCTGTCGAGCTCGTCCTCGAGAAACGAGCGGAGCCGGCTCAACGGGCGGGCGGCACGGGAGTCGCGAGAGCCGCCGCTCGGCGCAGCTGCGCCATCTCGTCGGCAATGGCCGAGATCCGCGCCCGGTACGGCGCCGTCACGCGCAGGTTGGCCCGGATCGCGGGGGGCTCCTTCTCCTCCGCCTCCCGGCGGACCCGGGCGGCCTCGGCTCCGAAGCTCGCGATCTGCTCGTCGAGGATCTGCCGGGAGGCCTCGTCGGGCGCTTCGGCTCGTCTCTGGCGAAGAGAGGCCAGGGTTCGATCGAGGAGCGCGAGGACGTCTTCGTTGAGTTTCGCCGTCAGCGCAGCCGCTTCCGCCTCGAGGACGCGCTCTCGCACCCAGAGGTGCTCGTCCACCGGGACGGAGAGGTCCCGGGCAGCCTTCATCTCGGTGGCACGCGCCTCGGTCGCGCCGGAGATGCCGTCCCCGGTGTCGGGGGGCGAGGCCTTCACGGGAGACGCGAGGAGGCGAACGGTCCGTTCCCGGACCTCGATGAAGCTCTCGACCTGGGAGGGCGTCAGGACTCCGTCGGCGGGCGGCCGATAGGTCTCCCGCGCCGCCTCACCCGACCGCCGCGACTGCGGGGGGCCATCCCTCCCCGGCGCGCCGTCGCGGCACGCGGGGACACCGAGCGCGAGCGCTCCTGCGAGAACGAGGATGGCCCGGGAAGCCCTCACGACCGGGGAATATACGCGACCGCGTGGTACCCTCGCTCGACGGGCATGCTCACGAAGGTCGGCAAGTACGAGATCATCGAGAAGATCGGCGTTGGCGGCTTCGGGACGGTCTACAGGGGCCGCGACCCGTACATCAAGCGCACCGTCGCGATCAAGACGTGCCAGAGCGAAGAAGACGAGATCCGGAAGCGGTTCTTCCGTGAGGCCGAGTTCGCCGGGAACCTCCACCACCCCAACATCACGACGATCTACGACTTCGGCCTGACGGACGACGGGGTCCCTTACATCGTCCAGGAGTTCCTCTCGGGAGAGGACCTCGACCGGAAGATCAAGCGGAAGGACGACCTGCCTCTCGCCTGGCGCGTCAAGGTCCTCATCGACATCTGCGAGGGGCTCCAGTACGCCCACGCGTCCGGGATCGTCCACCGGGACGTCAAGCCGTCGAACGTGAGGATCCTGGAGGACGGCACCGTCAAGATCATGGACTTCGGCATCGCGAAGTCGATGATCTCCGAGTCGACCCTGACGCAGACGGGGATCACGCTCGGCACCGCCTCCTACCTCGCCCCGGAGCAGATCCGCGGCGAGCAGGTCGACGCCCGCACCGACATCTTCTCCCTGGGCGTCCTCGCCTACGAGCTCCTGACGCACACCCGCCCCTTCACCGGCGACCACATCTCGACGGTCCTCTACAAGATCATGAACGAGCCTCCCCCTTCGCCGGGCGAGGCCGACCCGTCGCTGCCGCCGGAGCTCGTCCGAATCGTGGAGAGAGCGCTCCAGAAGGACCGGGCGAACCGTTTCTCCTCGTGCGCCGAGATGCAGGCGAGCCTGAAGGCCGTCCTCGAGACGCTCTCGGGCCCCGTCACTCCTCCCGTGCGCCCCTCGAGAGGCGAAGCCGAAGTCTCGCCCGCGCCCCGGACGATCGGGAGCGCGCGTATCGACGAGAGAGTCTTCGTCTCCCCCGCCGGAACGTCCACCGCGGCCGACCTCCCGCTGCGCCCCGTTTCCGCCGAGGCCGGCACCTCCCCGACGCCGGTGTCGGCGCCCCATCCGGAAGCGGCGGGCGGTGCCCTGAAGGTCTTCCTCGGGGCCCTCGCGGTCCTCATCGTCGTCGGCGGAGGGGCAGGCTGGCTCTTCTTCGGACCGGGTGCGAAGAAGGTGGTCCTCCCTCCCGGACCTGCGCCCGAGCCCGTGGCTACGGTGGCTCCGGCCCCGACCGGGCCCGCCGATCCGACGCCCGCCCCGACGCCCGCCCCGACGGCGCCTCCCGCCACGCCCGTCCCGACGGTCCCGGCCACGGGCGTCGCGGTCGTCTCCGCGAACGTCTACGCGCAGGTGTCGATCGACGGCGTTCCGAAGGGCGGCGCCCTCAAGCCGACGAAAGTGACCCTGCCCGCCGGAAAACACGTCGCCTCGTTCGAGAGCGGCGGGTTCGGGCCGATCAAGGTCCCCTTCGAGGTGCGCCCCGGCGAGAGCATCCCCGTCCGGGCCGATTTCCCGCCCCTCGGCCAGGTCTGGATCTCGGTCAACCCCGACGCCGTCGGGGCCGAGATCCTCGTGGACGGAGTCGTCGTGGGCCGCGCCGGGAACGCGCCTCTCAAGAAGACCGTGGCCGCGGGCAGCCGCCTCGTGGAAGCCCGGCTCCCGGGACTCGACCCGGTCTCGGAGACGGTCGAAGTCATCGAGCAGGAGAAGGCGGACGTCCTCCTCACCCTGAAGGTCCGGTGACCCCACACCGTAGAATCGGGGCGTGAGACAGGCTACCGCCCTCCTCGTCGCCGTCGCGATCCTGATCTCGCCGGGCCTCCTCGGACAGCCGGCCTCCGAGTCGCTCGAGAAGGAGGCGCGGACGGCGTCCCGGGCCGGCAGGTTCAAGGACGCGGCCGTGAAGTTCGAGCAGGCGGCCACGGCGGCCTCCGACCCGCAGCGAAAGGGGCGGCTCCGCATGCAGGCCGCCTACGCGACCCTGAACGCGGGGAACGCGAAAGCGGCCCGCGAGACCCTCGAAACGGCGTTCTCGGACGACCCGGGCCTCGAGATCGTCGAGCAGCTCTACACGCCCGAGTTCCGGAAGCTCTGGCAGGAGGTGAAGGCCGAGGTCGCGAAGGCGACCCCGCCCCCCCTCGCCGACCTCGCCGAGCTGAAGCGGATGAGCGAGGAGAAGCTCAGGGACGGCCGCTACGCGGAGGTCATCTACGACCTCGGGAACTACCCGCACGACAAG
>CALMDF010000245.1 GCA_937864895.1 uncultured Holophagales bacterium
CCTCGTCCGAAGAGTGGCCCACCTCGCGAAGGAGGTCCCGATGTCACGAACGCACCTGACCCTCGCCACGGCCCTCGCGGCGGCCCTCCTCCTCGCGGTTGGCGCCGCGGGAGCGTCCTCCTTCCCGTTCGGGAGCCCCGGAGCGCCTGCTCCGGACGCCGCCACGGCGGCGACGAGCTCTTCGGCTGACGCCGGCCCGGAGGAGAGCGGCGCGCTGAAGGTTGGAGGCGACGTGAAGGAGCCCGTCCTTCTCAACCGCGTCCAGCCGGCCTATCCCGAAGAGGCCAGGAAGAACCGGATCCAGGGCTCCGTGATCCTCTCGACCATCGTGGACGACAAGGGGAACGTCGAAAAGGTCGAGCCGGTCGAGTCGCCCGACCCCCTGCTGACCGACGCGGCCATCGAGGCCGTCAGGAAGTGGACGTACCGGCCCGCCACGAAGAACGGAAAACCGGTCAAGGTCCGGATGACCGTCACGGTCGCCTTCAAGCTCGCGTAGCCGTCCGGCTCCCCCAGGTCCCGGCACCCCGGCGCCCCGCGGCGCCGGGGCGTTCTCGTCGGCGCCGATCCCGCCCGCCCGACCCCGCTCTCCCTTGACACTCCCGGGATCCGGAAATACAGTACCTACGTAGTCCTAATTGAGCCACCGTCTCGATTAGGACGGCGGCGGGAAGACGAAAACCATGATCCGGATGAACAAGCTCACCGACTACGGGGTCGTCCTCCTGACGACCTTCGCCCGTGATCCCGCGCAGGGGATCAGCGCCCGCGAGCTGTCGGCGCGGACCGGGATTCCCCAGCCGACCGTCGTCAAGCTCCTGAAGACCCTCCTCAAGGCGGGGCTTCTCGTGTCGCAGCGCGGGACGAAAGGGGGCTACGCCCTCTCCAGGGCGCCCGAGGAGGTTCCCGTGGCGACCGTCATCGAGGCGCTCGAGGGACCTCTCGCCATCACCGAGTGCGGCATGCCGGGGACCTGCGAGCACGAGCGCCGCTGCGTGGCCCGGCCGAACTGGACGGCGGTGAACGACGTCATCCACGAGGCGCTCTCGAAGCTCACGCTCGCCGAGATGACCCGCCCGGCCTCGCCGTGGCCTCCCTGTCCCACCCCGCATCTCCCGTCGATCGATTCCAGGCCCAGGAGCGTCGCGACATGAGCTCGAACGAAGTCCTCTCCGAGCTGACGAGCCAGGAATACAGGCACGGGTTCGTCACCGACATCGAGTCGGACGTCTTCCGCCCAGGGCTCGACGAGGAGATCGTCGCGGCCATCTCCGCCAAGAAGAAGGAGCCGCAGTGGCTTCTCGACTGGCGGCTCAAGGCCTACCGCCACTGGCTCGGGATGACCGAGCCGAAGTGGGCGAAGGTCTCCTACCCGGCCATCGACTACCAGGCGATCCGCTACTTCGCGGCGCCGAAGTCGACGAAGGACGGCCCGAAGAGCCTCGAGGACGTCGACCCCGAGCTCCTCCGGACCTACGAGAAGCTCGGCGTCCCGCTCCAGGAGCGCGCCATCCTCGCGGGCGTCGCCGTCGACGCGGTCTTCGACAGCGTGTCGGTCGCGACGACGTTCCGGGAGAGCCTCGCGAAGGTCGGCGTCATCTTCTGCTCCTTCTCCGAGGCCGTGCAGGAGCATCCCGAGCTCGTGAAGAAGTACCTCGGGAGCGTCGTCCCGTACACCGACAACTTCTTCGCGACGCTCAACTCCGCGGTCTTCTCGGACGGCTCCTTCTGCTTCGTGCCGAAGGGAGTCCGCTGCCCGATGGAGCTCTCGACCTACTTCCGGATCAACCAGCCCGACACGGGGCAGTTCGAGCGGACGCTCATCGTCGCGGAGGAGGGGGCCTCGGTCTCGTACCTCGAGGGGTGCACGGCCCCGAAGCGCGACACGAACCAGCTCCACGCCGCCGTCGTCGAGCTCGTCGCCCTCGACGACGCCTCGATCAAGTACTCCACCGTCCAGAACTGGTATCCCGGCGACAAGGACGGCAAGGGAGGCATCTACAACTTCGTGACGAAGCGCGGCAAGTGCGCCGGCCGCCGCTCGAAGATCTCCTGGACGCAGGTCGAGACCGGCTCGTCCATCACCTGGAAGTACCCCAGCTGCCTCCTCCTCGGCGACGACTCCGTCGGCGAGTTCTACTCGGTCGCCCTCGCGAACAACTACCAGCAGGCCGACACCG
>CALMDF010000246.1 GCA_937864895.1 uncultured Holophagales bacterium
GCGCGTATTTCTTCCAGCGCCTGAGAGAGCTGGGCGTGGACGACCGGCTGCCCCCGCCCCCGGGGGCCCTCCCGCCCGCGCTCCTCCCGGCGGTGCACCTCGTCGACACCTCGACGAACTACGGCGACGGGCACAGCGAGCTCCTCGTCGGGAAGGTCCTGAAGGAGCTCGCCGCGGCCGGAGAGGTGAAGCGCGAGGACGTCGTCGTCGTGACGAAGGCCGGTTACGTGCAGGGGCAGAACCTCCGCGAGGCGCACGAGCGCCAGAGGCTGGGCGACCCCTGGCGGGAGATGACGGAGTACTCGCGCGACTGCTGGCACTGCATCTCGCCCGAGTTCCTGAAGGACCAGCTCTCCGCCTCCCTCGGCCGCCTCGCGATGCCGCGGGTGGACCTCTTCCTCCTCCACAACCCCGAGTACTTCCTGACGGACGCCGAGCACCGGCGGATGCCGCTCTCGGTGGCGCGCGACACCTTCTACGAGAGGGTCGGCCGCGCCTTCGAGCAGCTCGAGAGGGAGGTCGCCGCGGGACGCATCGGCGCCTACGGGATCTCGTCGAACACGTTCGTCGCCCCGCACGGGAAGGCCGACGCCGTGGACCTCCTCCGCGTCCTCGAGCTCGCGGGCCCCGGCTTCGCCGCGATCCAGCTCCCGATGAACCCCGTGGAGCTCGGGGCGCGCGAGCCGATTCACACGGTGGACGGACGGAGCGTCCTCGACGTGGCGCGCGAGCACGAGCTCGCCGTCCTCGTGAACCGCCCGCTGAACGGGTTCCGCCAGGGGCAGCTCCACCGCTTCGCGGCCGCGGGCCCGCCGTTCACCCTCGTTCCGTCCGCCTCCCCCGACGCCCTCGCGCGGCTCCGGCACGCCGAGGAGGAGTTCGCGACCCACTTCGCGCCCCGTCTCTCCGTCGAGAACGGCGGCGCGCCCGCGGAGGAGCTCGTCGCCGTGTCGCCTCTCCTCGTCGAGTTCGAGAAGCGCGGCCTCGACCTCTCGACGTTCCGCGAGGTCTGGGACGACGTCGTCGAGCCGCGCCGGACGGAGCTCCTCGCGGAGCTGCGCGAGGTCTTCGACCGCGACCCCGCCTTCCGCCGCTGGGCCGACGAGTGGGACCTCGCCCTTCTCGAGGCGGCGTCCGTCCTCGTCGGCAGGCTCCTTCCGCGGGAGGAGGGGCGGGTCGTCCAGCTCTCCGGGATCGTCACGAGGGACCTTCACGAGTCCCGGGAAGGGACACTCTCCCAGAGGACGATCAAGGGCCTGGCCGACGTGATCGGCGTGACGAGCGTCCTCGTCGGGATGAGGCGGCCCGAGTACGTGCGCGACGCCGTGGGGGCGTTCGGGGGCTGACCACCGGGACGGGACCCGCCCAGGGGGGTGTCGGCGCACGTGTCTCTCGTCCCGCGGGCGGGGGGGCGTCCCACGGCGGCCTCTGCGCGCGCGCGACCCGCATCGGTCCCGCTGCGCGGGCCGCCGGGGCGGTCGCGAACTCCTCGCTCCGCTCGTCACACACGCGCGCCCGCCTGATCCGGCGTCCTGCTCGCGGAACCGTGCGGGGCCCCGCGCGTGCTCGAAGGCTCGCTCGCGGGACGCCCCTCCCGCCCGCTCACGTCCGGCTGCGACTCCCACCACGGTGCGGGGTCAGGCGTGAAATCGTGTATTACGCTCGCAACGAGCGTCTCGCGGTCTTTTGCGACGGCGGAGTCGGGCGCGCCGTCGCGTGCGGGTCACGACGGTCAGCGCAGCCCCTCGACGAGGTAGAGGTTGTTCAGGTGCCGGATCACCGTATAGAACCAGACCTCGCCGTCGGTCGAGATCACCGGCTGGTAGACGATGGCGGCGCCCGCGTCCTCCGCCGGTCGCAGCTCCTTCCACGGGGTCCGTATCCGTGTGCCGACCTCGAAGCGGACGACCCGACGCACCGCTCCGTGCCCGTCCCTTCCGCGGACTCGGATCGGGGTCAGGCGTGCAATCGTGTATTGTTTTCGACGCCCCCCATCGTCTCCGTTCCTGGATGTCCTTCCGACGTTCGTCGACGGGGAGATACTTTCTCACCAGGAAGTCGGCACGGGTAGCGGAGGGAGGAGGCGTTCGTGTTCGTCTGCCAGTGGCATCTCGACATTCCCTACGGAAAGCAGGGCGAGGTCGTCCGGATCATGAAGGCGTGGCACCGCGAGAAGCTCGCGTCGTCGGAGTTTCGCCGGGCGCACTCGTCGCGCCTTCTCGTCGGGCACATCGGTTCGTCGCCGTCCCACGTCGTCGACGAGTACGAGTTCGAGTCGGTGGAGGACTTCGAGGCCGCCCTCGCGAGCATGGCCGCGCCCCGGTTCCGGCAGCACTCGGAGGCGCTGGCTCCCTACGTCGTCCCGGGCTCCCAGCAGTGGCGGGTGCTCAGGGCGATTCCGTGAACGGCCGTCTCCCGGGAACGTCCCGGCTCGTCGCCGTTTCCGAGGTCCTCGCCCTCGCCGGCTGCGTCCCCGCCTGTCCGAAGGCGCCCTGACGGGCCGCTATCCTCAGCCCATGCCGAAGCTCATCGAGAAGCCGACCGTGATCGAGGCCGCCGGAACGAAGCCGAAGAGGATCGAGGAGTTCGTGGGGCGCGTGAACACCGGGACGCCCGGCGTCAGCGTCGCGCGGATGGTGAGCCCGGCCGGGTGGGAGGAGCCGGGCCAGACTCCGGAGTTCGACGAGTACACGGTGGTTCTCGCCGGGTGGCTCCGGGTCGAGTCGCGCGGCTCGGTCCTCGAGGTGCGGGCCGGGCAGGCGGTCCACACGGAGGCCGGCGAGTGGGTGCGGTACTCGACGCCCGAGGGGGCCGAGTACGTCGCGGTCTGCCTGCCGGCGTTCTCTCTGCTGACCGTCCACCGGGACGCATGACGCCCCCGGGGCCGGGCCCGGCTACTTCGTGAGGAGCCCGTCCCTGACGAACCCGTCGACGGCGTAGCCCTTCTCCACCTTCCGGAAGAGGACGAGATCGACAACGGTCCACGGGGTGATCGCGAGCCCCGCTGCCCACGCCTTCGTCTCGCGGGTGAGGGCGTCGTCGTCGAGGAGGAGGACGCTCTCCTTCGCGAGGCCGCGCGCCGCCAGGCCCGCGACGGTCTTCTCCCAGGAGACGGCCCCGCCCGGGGGGGCCGGGGCGACGACGAGTCCCGTCGCGTCGACCTCTTCGAGGCCCTCGAGATGGTCGAGGTCGCCCACGCCCGTGACGGTGGCGCCGTCGAGGCGCCGGCCCTCCCCGGCGAAGGGGCGGGGGCGGACGAAGGCGACGTCCGCGTGGAAGGGGGGCAGCCCGCGACCGCCGTGGACCGTGGCGTGCCGGAGGACGAGATCGACGAGGCGGCCCCGCGCGTTGAACGGGAGGGTCTCGTAGGCCGGGGCGGCAGCAGCCTCCTCGCCGCGGGCGAGGGCGTGGAGCGCCTCGAGGAGGACGACGAAGTTGAGGCGGACGAGCCGCTCCGCCTCGCGGAACCCGTGCCAGCCGCCCGTCTCGAGGAGAACGGTCGGGGTCCCCCAGCGGGACATCGAGTCGCCGAAGGCCCGCTCGGTGTAGCTCATGTCGTAGCGCGCCACGCGGCCCGGCGCGATCGGCTCCGCGGCGAGGGCCATCGCGGCCGCGAGCCCCTTCTTGCGCCGGACGGCGGGCCCGTCCGGCTCGCTGTCGGCGCCGGGGACGGCGAGGACGGCGAGCGCGGCCTGCGGTCCCGACCGGCCTGCCGTCACGAGGGCCCCCTGGTTGTGGAGGTTGAAGCCCGCCGCGGGCGAGTGCTCGTCCCTCACGGCCTTCAGGAACCGCCCTTCGGGCGTCTGGAGCTCGACCGCGTCGCGGTTGATGTCGATCCCCTGCGCGTTTCTCCGGTCGTTCCGGACGGCGCCGTCGGGGTTGAGCATCGGGAGGACGAGGAGGGTGAGGCGGGAGAGGAGGTGCGCGGTGGCCGGCTCGTCGCGGGTCGCGACGAGGTGGGAGAGGAGGTCGACGAGGGCGCTCGTGGCGGTCGGCTCGTCGCCGTGCATCTGGGACCAGAGGAGGACCTTCTCCGGGCCCGTCCCGGCCGCCAGGGCGAGGAGGGGCCGGCCCTCGGCCGAGGATCCGCGCCCGACGACCCTCACGGCGCCCCCGCTCATCGCCGCGAGCCCGTCCAGGTCGGCGAGGAGCGCCTCCGGCGTGTACGCGCCCGAGGGGGGCGAGAGCCGGACGCCGGTCCAGGAGGCGTGGAGCGCCTCGGGAGACGGGGCCGGGGGGAGCGGCGGCGCCGCGGCGGCGGCGGCGAGGACGGCGGCGAGGAGGAGGGGGACGGCCATTCCCGAACGCTACCAGCGAACGGGCCGTTCGGGGTCGCGGTTCGCCTTGACACCCTCGCCGCGCGTGGCAAGCTGACCCCGCCCGTGACCGAAGGAAACGTCGTCCTCGCGCGCCGCTCTTCGGGGTCCGTCGAGCTGGTCTCCCTCGCGGGAACCCTCGACGCCTGGTCGGAGCCGGACGTGCGGGCGGCCCTGAAGGCCGTCCTCGCGGAGGGGAGAAGCCTCCTCGTCCTCGACGTGTCCAGGCTGAAACGGGTCGACTCCACAGGCCTTTCGGCCTTCCTGTCCGTCCTGAAGGCGGCGCGGGCCGCGGGGGGCGACGTCGTCCTCCTCGGGCCCTCGACCTCGGTCCTCGCGGTCCTCCGCCTCACCCGGCTCGACCAGATTCTCGAGTCGTTCGACGACGAAGGGGCGGCCCTCGGGCGGCTGACGGCCTGAGGCCGGGAAATCGCCACACGGAGGAAAGATGAACCTGACGATCGAGCCCCAGGAGTCCTACATCCTGGCCCGGATCGAGGATGCCCGCCTCGACGCCCTCTCCGCCCCCGACTTCAAGTCCCGGATGGCGGGCGCCCTCACCGGCTCTTCGCCGAAGGTCATCCTCGACCTCTCCCCGGTGGCTTTCATCGACAGCGCCGGGCTCGCGTCGATCCTCTCCCTCGTCAAGGGGCTCCCCGAGGGGGGCGAGCTGCACATCGCCGGCACCCGCGACTCCGTGAGGGCCGTCTTCCGGCTGACGCGGCTCGACAAGGTCCTCCCGCTCCACGCGACGCTCGAGGACGCGGCCGCCGCCGTGGGCGCGAAGTGACCGCCACCACCGGGATCTCCGGGAGCGTGACCGCGGAAGAGCTGCGCAAGACGCTCCGCTGGCACGTCGAGCACTCGCTCGGCAAGACGTGGGAGGAGGTCTCGAACGGGGACCTCTTCCAGGCGCTCGGCCTCGCCGTGAGGGACCTCGCCTGGGAGCGCCGCCTCGCCACGGAGAAGCGCTACCGCGACGCCGGCGCGCGGAGGGTCTACTACCTCTCGATGGAGTTCCTCATCGGGCGCTCC
>CALMDF010000247.1 GCA_937864895.1 uncultured Holophagales bacterium
AGGCCGATCGGCAGGATGCCGTCGGGGAAGTAGCGGGAGAGGATCGACTGCCCGGCCGGGTTCGGGGCGTTCGCGATGACGGTGAGGCCCCCGCCCGCCACCGCTCCCGCGACGACGGCGTACTTCAGCTCCGGCGTGAACCCCGGGACGAGCGAGGCGAGGTAGGTGATCGCCGCGTTGTCGTTGAACGCCGTCAGGATCGTCGAACCCGCGAAGAGGGCGCCGACGTCGAGCCGGGCGAGGAGCGGCGCGATCCACCACTGCTGGAGCGTCCCGTGGAGGACGAGGCCCGCGAGGAAGAAGCCGACGAGGAGGGGCGGCCTCAGGTTCAGGGGGTTCTGGTGCGGCGCCGTCGCGTGCGTGAACGCGAGGAAGTAGAGGAAGCCCGCGACGAACAGGGCCGGCGTGTGGGCGGTGAAGACCGTCCAGCCGAGGAAGAGGAGGTGGGTCGCGACGATCCAGGCCGGGACGGCCCGCTCCGACGGGCGTTCCACCGGGTTCGCCAGGCGCGCCTTCTTGCGCCCGGCGAGCTCGGCGAACTCCCTGCGGAAGTGGACGGCGAAAAGCGCCGTCGAGAAGAGGACGGCGACCGCCGCCTTCCAGCCGAAGTTCCGGAGCATGAACGTCAGGCCCCAGCCGTACTTCGCCGCGACCATCAGGACCGGGGGCGCCGCGAAGTGCGTGAGGGTGCCGCCGACCGAAACGTTCACGAAGAGGAGACCGAGCGTGCCGTATTTCAGCCTCGGGGAAGGGTTCAGCTCGTAGAGGTGCCTCGCGAGGAGGAGCGCGCAGATCGTCATCGCGGCCGGCTCCGTGATGAAGGAGCCGAGGAGCGGGCCGACGGACAGGATCGCGGCCCACCAGGCGAGCGGCGTCCTGCCGCCGAGGCTCGCAACGCCCCCGAGGCACTTCTCCGCGAAGGAGAGGACCGGCCGGGTCGAGGCGATCGCCATGATGACGACGACGAACATCGGCTCGGTGAAGTGGACGTGGCCGACGTAGTCCTCCACCGAGTGCCACCCCTTCATCGCGGCGGCCGTGAGGAGGAGAGGGATCGCCCAGATGCCGAAGACCGCCTCCACCTCGCCGAGGAAGTGGAGCATCTCGACCCTGAAGCTGTGCCCGTCGCCCCCGGTCTCCTTCTCGGTCCGGTGCTGGAGCCGGTGGGCGGCCGCGGTGATCCTCGCGGCGAGGAAGGTGTGGACGATGGCCAGGACGAAGATGACGGTCGCGACGAGGTTGACCGGCTCCTCCCCGACCCGGTGGACGAGGAGCTGCCAGAGCGTCATCCCCGCCTCTCCGGTGTACGCGTCGAGGGGGAGCGGCAGCTCCTCTCCCGGCAGGACCGGCTCCGCCGCCAGGCCTGCGCCGGCGGCGAGCAGGGCTGGCGCGAGGAGGACGAGCCGGGCGGCTGCCCGGCGCAGGAGGGGGGCTGGCACGCTGGCGGATTCTGCCATCCCGCTCAGACGTGGCGGATCCCGGAGTCCTCCTCCTCGGCGCGCAGTTTCTTCTCGAGCCAGCCCCGGGCCAGGTCCCTCGCGCCGAGACCGAAGGCGAGGGCGAGCGTGAGCGCGAGCGCCCCGCCCGCGATGGAGAAGGCCGCGACGAGGATCGAGCGCCCGACGCCGAGGTGGTCGAGAGCCGCCGCCGCGAACGACGCCACGACGAGGACGTACGCCGCCCGCGCCCCGGCCCGCGCCCAGGGGAGGCCGGCGTTGACCGCCCCGAGGAGGACGCTCCGCCTCACCAGCGCGCCGGCTCCGAGCCCGACCACCGCGAGCAGCGTCGCGCCCAGGAGCCGCGGCAGGAAATTGACGGCTTCGGAAAGGACGTTCCGGAGGGCGCCCGGCTCGAGGGCGTTCACGCCGACGGCGAGAGCCACGACCACGGCCGTCCAGAAGGACACCGTCCCCGCGACCCGCTCGGGATCTGCCTTGAGCCCCGCCGCCCGGAGGAGCTGCCTCGAAGAGGAGGGCTCGTCGCCGCGGACCCTTCGGCGAAGCCGGATCGCGAGCCTCAGGAGGGTCCTGAGGAGGAGCCCGGTCAGGACGCCGACGAGCAGCGAGGCGAGGAGGACGAGCGCCGCCGGCACGACCGAGAGAAAGGCGTCGAGGAGGCGCTCGAAGGCGAGGGCGATCTGCTGGCCGAGGGACTTTCCCATCGTCATCTCCTTCAGGGGGCCGCGCCCCACAGGGCCTCGAGCCCGCCCTTCCCACGCTCGTAGGCGAGGGCGAGCTCCTCGAGGCGGGCCTCGGCCTCGTCGGCCGTCCCCGCCTCCGTCTCGGCGACGAAGGTCGCCACCTTGCCGAGGTAGAGCGGGACGAGCGAGCGGATCAGGGTGGCGGGAGGGAGCGCCCGCCGCCGGAAACCGGCCGCCGCCTCGGCGACGATCCGCACCCACGCCTCGTCCCCGAGGGCGAGCGCGGGGGCGTGAGCCGCTCCCCGGATCGCCTCGAGCGAGGCGGGCGAGAGGAACGACTCCCAGATCGGCGGGAGGTCGTGGGCGGCCTGCCGATACTGGGAGAGGAGCCGGTCGATTTTCACGGGGACCGGCTCGAGCCCCACCGTGTAGGGAAAGCCGAAGACCGGGACCGCCTGGGATCCCGACACGCCCCGCCAGGCCTTCTCGTGCCGCTCCATCAGCTGGAAGAGCGTCGAGACGACCTGGACCATCATCGGCGAGAGGTCCGAGCCGGGGTCCTTGGGATCGTGGATCTTCGCGCCGAGGAACGACTGCGCCACCCGGCGCCCCTCCGCGACCGCCGTCGTCGTCATGAAGATGTCGATCCCGTACTGCGCGACGGGCCCTTCCCAGTCCTCGAACGCGAGGAAGCGCGCCGCGAGCTCTCCCGAGAAGCCGAAGTCGCCGCCGATGGGCTGCCGGAGCCGGCGTCCGTAGAGGGCGCGGGTCAGCGGGTAGACGATCGTGTTCGTGATCGTCCCGTCGTAGCGGTGCCGCGCGTAGAGCGGCGCCACGAACTCGTAGCCGTGCGTCACGATCGGCTCGAGGAGGAGCTCGACCCACTCCGGCGTGATGCTTCGGAGGTCGCTGTCGAGGACGCAGCAGGCCTTCGCGTCCAGCTCGGCCGCGATCCGGAAGATCGTCCGGAAGGCGCTCCCCTTGCCCGGGATGCCGTGGTACGGCGTGACGATCCGCGTCGTCGCCCCGGAGGGAACGGCGTCGACGAGGATCTCTGCGAGGCTCCCGACCTCGGTCCGCTCGACGATCTCGCGCGTCCGGTCCTTCGAGCCGCCGTCCGAGTTCACGAGGACCGCCTTCGCGTCGGGGAAGTGCCGCGCGAGGCCGGCGACGACGGCCCTCACGACGTGCCCGACCGTCCGCTCGTTGTTGAACGAGGGGATCCCGACGAGGACGTCGACCTTTCCGATCCGGGCGATCGCCTCGGCGACCTCCCGCGAGAGGGGCGGGAGCCGGTCCGTCATCGCGAAAGCTCCTCGAGAAGCGCCATCGCGGCAGCGGCCCAGCCGCGGCCCGCGGGGAACGGGGCGACACGCCCGGCGGGCAGGGCCGAGACGAGGCCCGCGTCGACGGCGCCCGACGGCCCCGGAACGAGGATCGCGACGTCGCAGCGGCCGAGGAAGCCCGCGTCGTTCGGGGCGTCCCCGAACCCGGCGAACGGTCTCTTCACGAGCCCCGCACGGAGGAGGAGGTCCAGCGAGTCCTCCTTGCCGTGGTCCCCGGAGAGGTGCCAGAAGAGCCCTCCGCGCGTCAGCCTCAGCCCGGGGAAGCCGCGGACGGCAGCGGCGAGCGCCGGTCCCGCGCCCTCCGGCGCGAGGAACGGCAGCCCGAAGCGGCGCGCGAGCATCGCGGGGATCCTCTCCTCGGGAAGGCCCGTGATGCGGCAGAGCTCCCTGGTCGACATCCGCGTCGCGGGAGAGAGAGCCAGGCCGCTCCGCCGCGAGAGCTCGTCGAGCCTCCCCTCGAGGAGCTCGACCCCGATCGCCCTCCCGGACGCCACGACTCCCGAAGGGCCGAGGACGGCGGCCCCGTTCTCGAACCCGCCGATACCGCCGAGGTCGAGCTCGGCGAGGAGTGAGCGGAGCTCGGCTTCGGTCTTGCTCGTCAGAGGCACGACGGGGATCCCGCGTCGCCGGAGCTCGTCGACCGCCGCTCGCGCCTCCGGGCCGAGGACGCCCCCGTGCTCGAGGAGCGTCCCGTCGAGGTCGGTGAGGACGGCGGCGAGATTCACACCGCCTGTATACCCCCGCGGGCCGATTCAGGCGACCCTAACC
>CALMDF010000248.1 GCA_937864895.1 uncultured Holophagales bacterium
CCGTGCCTCGGCGCGCCCGGACCGTGCGCCGGGGTCCAGGTGAGGCGCTTCGGGACGCCCCCCTCGGAGGGGACGACGTAGACCTGCTCGTCCCCTTCGTACTGTCCGGTGAAGGCGATCCACTTGCCGTCGGGCGAGAACTTCGGGAAGAGCTCCTGCCCGGCGTGCGCGGTGAGGCGCGCGGCGAGGCCGCCCGACGTGGACGCGGTCCAGATGTCGCCGCCGTAGCAGAATGCCACGCGGCTTCCGTGGACGTCGGGATAGCGGAGGAGCTTCGTCTGGGCCGCGGCCGGGTGGGCGAGGGAAAGGGCCAGCGCCGCGGTGGCGAGGGGGGCCGACAGGCGCGCGACGCGCCGGGGAGAGAACATCATCGAAACCTCCGCCGGGGATGGTAGCGCCCCGGGCTCGGCGGCGGTCTCGAGGGTCCCGCAGAAACAATACACGATTTCACGCCTGACCCCGTTCTCGGTTCAGCGGTCGTGCGCCGGCCGCGGCGGCGTCACGGCCTTCTCGACGACCCTCTCGACGTGCCCGAGGATGAGGCCCGGGTCGAGAAGGCCCATGTGGTGCACGGGCTCGATCACGAAGGCGTCCTCGCGGAAGCCGTCTCCCAGGACGTTCTTCTCGAGGTGCCGGGCCAGGAGCGCTTCCGCGTCGTCGGCCTCTTCGTTCGAGAAGACGAGCCGGACGTCGGGGATCCTCTCCCGGGCGGCGCGGTACCAGCTCGCAAGGGGATCCCCGGGCCGCTCGAACGGCGCGAGCACGTCCGCCGCGTAGCGCCTGAGGGGCTCCAGCTCGGCCCCCAGCTTCAGGAAGATCTCGACCACGTAGGACTGCAGGATCAGCCAGGCGGAGAGAGGTCGCGCGTCCTTCCCGAGGGCCTTCAGGCTCTCGAGGAGGCCTTCGGGGTCGTTCGGATCGAGCGTGGCGAACAGCTTCGAGACGAAACAGGTTCCCAGGCTGACGTTGGGGCCCAGCGCCACCAGGCCCGCCAGGGGAACGCCGGCACCCTCTTCCGAGTCCATCAGGCGGAGGAGCTGATCGGCCCCCGCGGAATAGCCCATGAGGACGGTGGTCCTCGGCCGGCACTCGCTCACGACCTTCCGTAGCAGGGTCCGAAAGAGTCGGTTGTGGTCGTCCAGCCCCATCAGCGGCCGACTCGCCCTTTCCGGCTCGAAGCCGACGAGGGTGGGGGCAATGGCGCGCCAGGGTGAGATCCGGAGGAACGGCTCGAGCCTTCGCGCGTCCGATCCCATCCCGTGGAGGAGGACGACCAGCGTCTCCGACTCGACACCGTTGTCGAGATAGCTCATCGGGTAGCCGACCAGCCGGGGGCTGCGCTCCGAAAGCTCTCGCACCTGGGCGGCCGTCAGGAGGCACTGCCGCTCGACCACGACCCTCTGCGCGGAGGCCTCTGCCTCTTCCTCGATCCTCCCGCGCTCCAGGTCGCGCGCCAGGTCGTCCAGCTCGTCGCGAAGGTCCCGGGTCGACTGGGTCCGCCGCCCCGGTTCCTTGGCGAGGCAGCGTTCGACGAGCCTGCGGACGGGCGCGGGAACGGAGGGGGCGGCTTTCGAGAGCGGCTCGGGGTCGTCGCGAATGATGGCCGTCAGGACATCGGCGGCGGTCGCTCCTCTAAACGGGGGCCTGCCGGAGAGGAGCTCGTAGAGGACGACACCGAGCGAGAACTGGTCGGAGCGGCGGTCGACGGGAAGGCCGCGGGCCTGTTCGGGAGACATGTAGGTGAACGTTCCGATGACCGCGCCCGGCTCGGTGAGGGCGGAGAGGGTGGGAGAGCGGCTCTCGCCGGCGTCGGAGGCGTGCGTTTCGTGGCGGGCGAGGCCGAAGTCGAGGACCTTGGCGCGGCCGTCCCGGGTGAGGAAGACGTTACCGGGCTTCACGTCGCGGTGAACGATCCCCTTCTCGTGGGCCGCGGCGAGGGCGGCGGCGATCTCGCGAGCGATCTCGAGGGAGCGCCCGAGGGGAACGGGACCTCGACTGATGAGGGCGCCCAGGGTCTCCCCCTCGAGGAGTTCGGTCACGGCATAGCGGATGCCGTCCGCCTCGCCGACGTCGAAGAGCGAGAGGATGTTCGGGTGCGACAGCGCCGCGACGGCTCTCGCCTCGATCTCGAATCGGGCGAGCGCCCTCGGGTCGCTCTCGAGATCTCCGGGGAGGACCTTCACGGCCACGTCGCGCCCGAGCCGCGTGTCGCGCGCCCGCCAGACCTCACCCATCCCGCCTGCGCCGAGAGGGGCGAGCACCTCGTAGGGGCCGAGGCGAGAGCCGGGGGCGAGAGCCGTTCTTCACCTCCGGAACCGACGTCCGGGTACCGCCGGTGAGTCTATGCCCGCCCAACCGGTCGTGCCGAGGACAGCCGCCGCGGCCCGGGGGGCCGCCCCCCCAGGGGGGGGGGTCACCCCCAGGGGGGGTCAGGCGTGAATTCGTGTATTGTCTTCAACAATACACGAATTCACGCCTGACCCCGTTCTCGGGGCACCAGGGTCTTCCTCTCGAAGGCGAGCCAGCGCTTCACGTCGGTCGCGTACCAGCGGGAGAAACGGCGGTCGGAAGGGCCGCCGGCGAGGGCGGTCTCGGCCGTGTCCGTCGCGAGGTCGGCGACGAAGCGCCACGAGGGGCAGAAGGCCGACTCGCGCCCGGCCAGGTGCAGCACCTGTCCCTGGACGACGGTCGCCCGGCCGCCGACGACCGGGATCGGCCCGCGGTCGAACCCGAGGCGCGCCGGGAGCTTGCCGCCGAAGAGGAGGTGGCGCATGAGGACGCGCCTCGTCTCTCCCCAGGCCGGGAGCGAGGCGGGGTCGAGGCCCTCGAAGGCCTCGCGCGCGACTCGGGCGACGAACGCGGCCTTCTCCTCGCTGCCGAACCAGACGGGCCCCTCCTCCCGG
>CALMDF010000249.1 GCA_937864895.1 uncultured Holophagales bacterium
CCGCTGGATCGAGAGCTTCTCGCCGACGTAGGTGCCGCGGAGCGAGCCCCGGAAACCGCCGTCGAGGGTGTAGTCGCCCGAGACGAGCGTGCCGTCCAGGACGAGCCGGAAGACGCCCTTGCGTCCGCCGGGGTCGATGAAGCTCTGCCAGCGCCCGGTGACGGGATCCGCGGGCCGTCGGGCCGCGGATCGCCGTTCTCCGATCTCCTCCTGGAGAAAGGTGATCCTCCGGATCCTGTCGACGAGGCGAGCCACTGCCGCCCGGCGATTCTCCTGGGCGGCCCGAACCCTCGCCTCCGCCTCGGCCACCCGCTCCTCTTCCTCTCGCAGGGCGATGCCGTCGACGTCTCCACCCCGCAGGCCGTCCAGGAGCCGTCCCCGGGCCGAGGACGCCGCCGCCTCCGACCGGGTGATGGCGGCCGAGAGGCGCTCTATCTCGAGGACGTCCTCGGCCCGGGCCCTGCGCTCGAGCTCCAGGGCGACGAGAAGACTCTCGAGGGGCGGGTCGGGGCGCGCCGCGAGCGCCGCCGGAGGCATGCTCAGGACGAAGGCCAGAAGAAGTCCGACCGGCGCACGGTACGACATCGTGACGACTATACGGGACCGGCGGGGCGGGTGTCGCCCCCCACGGGCCTCAGCGCGGCGAGGGGCCGAGGCTGCGGCGCCTCGCGACGGAGCGGTCGAGGGCTCTCTCGACCTCGACCTCGACCTCGGCCTCGGCGGCCCCGTTGACCTGCGCGATCTCGGAGACGATGAGGTAGCGGGCGCGCTCGTACATCTTCTTCTCGCGGAACGAGAGCGTCTTCTGCTTCTGGACCCAGTTCAGGTTCTTCAGGACGTCGGCGATGTCGGAAAGCTGCCCCGACCGCATCCGGTCGAGGTTCTGCTTGAAGCGCCCCTTCCAGTCGCCGTTGGACTGGAAGCTGCCGTCCTCGAGGACCTTGAAGACGACGCCCACGTCCTGCCGGCGCGTGAGGGGCCTGAGCCCGACCCGTTCCGAGTTGCCGACCGGCACGACGACCCGCGAGTTGTTCGCGAGGAGCCGCACCTGGTAGCACGGATGAGCTCCACCGTCGAAGAGCGACTCTCCGATGGTCTCAACCACTCCCACGCCGTGGTTCGGATAGACGAGCTTGTCACCGATTTTGAAGCCCACCAGGTCCGCCTCCTGAGATCTCGGATCTGCAAGGTTACGCGGCTCGGCCCCGGGGGTCAATGGGAGCTGCGGGAAGCTGGTGCCGGAGGCGGGATTCGAACCCGCACGACCTTGCGATCGGGGGATTTTGAGTCCCCTGCGTCTGCCGTTCCGCCACTCCGGCGCGGAAGGCGAAGTCTAGCAGCGTCGGCTCAGGCCCAGTCGACGCGGACGGACGCGTGGAAGTGTGCGAGGAGCGCGCCGCAGCCAGCGCCGATCGCGTTCCAGAAGACGTCGTTCACGTCCGCCGCCCGGGTGGGGAGGAAGAACTGGACCGTTTCGATCCCGACGCTCAGGACGAGACCGAAGAAGACGACCTCCGCGTGATTGCGCCAGCGCGCCCGGCCGCGGCCGTCGACGAACTTCCAGGCGAGGAATCCCCAGACGGCGAACATCGCGAGGTTTCCGGCCAGTCCGAGGAGCCCGAGGACGAACCGGTTCGAGAGGACGCCGGCCCGTCCGGCGCTCGCCCGAAGCCTGGCGAGATCGTCGAACGGGACGAGGTTCGTCACGACCCCGGGCCTTCCCTCGACGAGCAGCGTCCCGGCCAGGACGAGCGCCGTGTAGGCGAAGAGGAGAACCCCCTGCGTCCCCTTGCCGACGACGACGCGCCTCACGGCGTCTCCGGCGTGCCAGGCCGCGGGACGAGCCCGCCCCGGATTCCCGCGGAGAGCCCCTCGGCCCCGTCGGGGACGTGGACGACGGACTCGGGGCAGCCCCCGACCGCCGGCGAGGCCACCCCCGCAACGGACGTCAGACGGCCGGATCGTCCCGCTTTCACGTGCCCGAGCTTACCGGATCGGGGAACTGTCCCCGGCTCCGGACGGGAACCGGCAGATGAGTGACCGGCGACACGGCACGAGAAGCGGTCCGTCCCCGGTATGAGGGTTGCTTTGATGGAGAATGAAGATCCCGCGACCGGCCCACCGGCCGAAAAGTAGGACGCGGGACGCCTGGAGGAACGAAAGATGAGAATGGCCCCGCGTTTCGCCCTGCTCGCCCTCGCGGCGGCGCTGGCGGCTGCCGGCCCGGCGGTCGCCCAGGACCGTGGCGGTAGTGTGGAGATCACGCCCGTCGTCGGCGGCTACTTCGGGGGGACCTTCGACCCGGGGACCCTCGCTTTCTACAACGACGAGGCCCAGGCGGGGACCGAGGTCGCGTACGGGCTTCGTCTCGGCTTCAACATCTCGAACAACTTCGCCCTCGAGGCGAGCTACCTGCAGTCCGACCCGGACCTCTCGCTGGAAGGATCCGGCGCGATCGGCTCCCCCTCCCGGAAGATCGGCAAGATGGAGATGCGGCTCTACGAGATGAACTTCCTGGTGCCCTGGGGCAGCGGCAAGGTCCGTCCTTACTTCGTGATGGGCGCCGGCGTGAACACCTTCAAGCCCGTGATCGAGGGCTATCCCTCGTCAACAGACTCCCGTTTCACCACGAACCTGGGATTCGGCGTCAAGACCTACGTCTCCCCGAACTTCGGCTTCCGGTTCGAGGGAAAGTTCCGCTCGACCTACGTGAACAGCGGGGACGACTACTGGGAG
>CALMDF010000250.1 GCA_937864895.1 uncultured Holophagales bacterium
AGGCCCCTGTAAGAGACGACGGGAAGGGGACGGTCGATGAAGTCCCCGTAGGCGATCCACTGCGCCTCGACGGCGACGGTGAGCCCCGGGAAAGGCTTCGTCGCGAGCCCCACGGCCGCGTCCCGCGGGACGCGCGCCGAGAAAGGCCGGTTCTCGAGACCGACGAGCGGCGAGGGGACGTCCCCGCCGATCTCGAGCGTCCCGCTCGCCTTTCCCGTCTGACGGTAGACGGCGCCCGCCGTGAGCCGCCCCCCGGGCACGACGTCGGCGTGGACGCCGACGACGAAACCGAGCGCGCTCCGGTCGAGGTCGCGGATCGCCACGCTCGTCGTGAGCGTCTCGACGAGGGTCGGCGTCAGGTAGGTCCGGTTCACGATCCGGTGCACGCCCCCGTCGTCGCCGAGGAGGTCGAGCTCCATCCGGTTCAAGGTCACCCCGGCCCCGACCCGGAGACGGTCCGTGGCGCGGTAGGCGAGGGAGAGACCGAGGAGGCGGTTCTTCAGCGAGACCGCGCCGTGCTCGCGGTACTCGAAGAGGAAGTCCCGCCTCGTCGAGCCGCCGGAGCGGTTGTCGCGCAGCTCGATGTAGGAGTAGCCGTCCGCCCCCGGGTCGCCTTCGAAGCGGAGGTTTTCGGCGAAGCTCACGGCGGCCACGAGGCGCCGGGAGACGGGGATGACGACTCCGGCGAACTCGACGCCCGAGTTCGAGGCCGTGATGTCGGAGTTCACTCCCCTGACGGGGGGGTACGCGGACGAGAGGCTCCCCGTGGCCGTGGAGCGCGCCGTGACGAGGCCGATGACGTCGTCGGAGCTCTTGCCCGAGACGCCCGCCTCGATCGAGGAGAGGAGCCCCAGGCCGGCCGGGTTCGCGATGGCCGCGGTGGCGTCGTCGGCGATCGCCGTGAAGGCGCCTCCCATCGCGAGCGACTTGCCGCCCGGGTTCGTCAGGTTGAACGTGACCTTCGAGAGGAGGGCCGACTCCACCTGCGCGAACGCGGGCGTGGCGAAGGCGGCGAGAAGGGCGACGACGGTCCATTTCATCGGAGGGCCTCCACGAGCTCTTCGACGGGTCGGAAGGCGAGCGCGACGAGGGCCGGCGTCCCCGGGACGGCGGTGACCTCGCGCTCCGCGCGCGCCACGCCGGGCGGCGCCTCGGCGAGGGTCACGCGGTAGCGGCCCGGGGGGACGGCGAGGACGAGGGGCGTCTCGGCGGGCGACGGGAGCCTCACGGCGGTCCCGCTCGAGACGTCGACGACCGAGACGACGACCGACCAGGGGACGGAGGTGATCCGGAGCTCGGCCGTCGCCGGGACGGGGCGGGGGGTGGGAGCGCCCGCCCCCTGAACCGGGACCGTCTGCGGCCCGCGGGACAGCGCGCCCCAGAGGAGGAGCCCGAGGAGGGTCGCGCCGGCGAGGACGATGCCCGCGATCCGTCGCGCGGGAGCTGCCGCGGGGTGCGCCCTCCCGGCCACGAGCTGCGTCGGTGCGGTCTGCCCGCGGGGCGGGGCGGGCCGCTTCCCGTCCCGCGCCTCCTGGCCCGGGGACGAAGCCCCGCCCGGGCCCGCCCCGCGGAGGACCGAGACGAGCCGGTCCGTGATCTCGCGGTAGCTCTGGGGCCGGTCCTCTCGACGCTTCTCGAGCATCTGCCCGATGAGCCTCACCAGCTCCATCGGGAGGGGCGGGGCGTCGGCCGGCGAGGCGACCGGGGGCGGCTGCAGGTTCAGGTGCGCGGCGATGTACTCGACCGGGGCCCGGCCCTCGAACGGGCGTCGCCCCGCGAGGACCTGGTAGAAGATGACGCCGAGACTGTAGACGTCGCTCCGCCAGTCGAGGGGCGCCCCCTGGCCGAGCGATCCGAGCTGCTCCGGGGAGCCGTACGCGACCTTCCCGAGGAAGAAGCCCGTCGCGGTCAGGGACTCGGTGGCCGCCGACTCGAAGAGCTTCGCGATGCCGAAGTCGAGGAGCTTGACGCTTCGCTCGCCGCCGCTCTCGACCACGAAGACGTTGTCGGGCGAGAGGTCGCGGTGGACGATCCCCCGCGAGGCGAGGTACTCCATGCCGTTCGCGGCCTGGATCAGGAGCGGGAGCGTCTCGGTGAAGGGACGGCCGGCGTAGCCGCCGATCGGCTTCCCCTCGAGGTACTCCATCGCGAGGTACGGGGTCCCGTCCTCCTCGCCGATCTCGTAGAAGGTGACGACGTTCGCGTGGAGCAGGCCCTTGAGGATGTCCGCCTCCCGCGTGAAGCGGACCCGGGCCTCGGCGACGTGGGGGGCGGACTCGTCCCCGGCCACCTCAGTCTCCCGGATGACCTTGAGGGCGACCGTCTTGCCGTCGCGCTCGTCCACGGCGCGGTAGACGATCCCCATCCCGCCGCGCCCGACGCGGCGGACGATCCTGTAGTGGGCGATCCGTTCGACGGCGGGCGGGCTCAGGTCTCCTCCGCGGGGCATTCGCCCCTGCCGAGGTTAACCCCTGCCCGCCCTCCGGGGGTCAGCGGCCCGTTCCTGCCGAGGCCGGGCGGAGAAAGACGTTCGCCGGGTCGCCCGTCACGAGGTTGATCTTCGAGACGAACGCCATGAAGATCCCGTCGCCCTCCATCTGTCGCACGACGACCCTCGCGTCCACGATCTCCTCCAGGTCGAGCTCCATGAGGTCGTGGAAGAGCTCGCGCGAGATGTAGTCGAAAGGCTCGAGCGAGATGAGCTTGACCGCGAGCGGGACGAGCGAGCCGGGCGGGTAGACCCCCACGGCGACGGTGCACGCGGCGCCGCCCACCTCCTCGAGGATCAGGTTCGTCCGGTTGCGCGGAGAGGTCTCGGCGCCGTCGATGAGGGCCGTCCCGAGGTTCGACTGGAACGAGGAATACCCGTGCTGGTACGAGTACGCCTCCATGCCGGTGCGGAACTCGCCGACGCTCGGGTCCTTCGTGTCGTTCGTGTAGGTCTCCGACTGCACGTCGACGTCGGTCCACGTGAACTGCCAGCTCCCGTCGAGGTTCTTCCCTTCGTTGGAGATCTCGACCGTTCCCCAGGCGGGGGTCGTCTCCGGCAGGCGGAAGAAGCCCGAGAGGAGGTCGTCGTAGGAGACGGAGGCGCCGGCGCTGAGACCGATCGGGAACGGCCCGAGGGAGGCCCCCGTGCCGCTCTTGTCGTGGAACGTGAGCAGGAGCGTCCGCTGCGTCGCCTGGTCGTTCACGTTCGTGAAGGTCACGCGCGTCCGCCAGTCGGGCTTCTGCCCCGAGGCGAGGGCCGCGCCGGTGACCCGGGCGACCGGGAAGAAGAGCGACTCGCCCTCGCCGTCGTACGGGAGGCCCGACTGCAGGGCCGCGCGGGAGGAGGGTGCCGCCTCGAGCGCCGTCGGGGCGAGGGCGTTCCTGGAGACGCCCACCCGGAGCGAGGCGTCCTGGGTCCCGGAGTCGATCACGGTCGCGAACGGAACGACGGCCCCGCGATTTCGGCCGAAGGGATCGATGACCCCCCGCCGGAACTCGATGCGGGCCCAGAGGCTCCCGTCGATCGCCGCGGCCGGGAAGAGCTCCGCGTCGTTGACCTGCAGCGAGCCGAGGGCCGGCACCGTGGTCTCGAAGTCGATCGGCGCGCCCTCACGGAGGACCGGGGCCCCTGCCCTGTCGAACAGCTGGATCCTCACCGTCGTCTGGTTCCCGGTGGTCTCCCTCAGGATCAGGTTCGTCCGGCGCCGCGCGTCGTGCCAGAGGCCGGAGACGACGTACGTCGGGTCGAGCGCCTGCGCACCTTCGCCCGCGGCCACGGGGCGCATCTCGAAGCCGAACTCCCCGTTCGAGAGGACCGTCCCCTCGATGGCCGTCCCGAGCGCGGCGGTCTTGCCCGCCACGAGGGGGACGAGCGGCTTGTTGTTCACCATCGCCGTCGCCGAGAGGGTAGCGGCCGGCGAGCTGATGTCGAGAGAGCAGGCTCCCTCGTAGTCGAAGACCGTCCCGATGATGTTCCGGAAGCGGCGGGTCTCTCCGGGCCCGAGGGTGAAGACGAACTTCCTCACTCCCGCCGACGTGTTCCCCTGACCCGCGGGCGTGAGCGTGAGGAGGACCTTGATCGCCGACAGGGCGTCGACGTTCGAGAGCCAGACGTCCGACGTGTATCGCCCGACGCTCCGGGCGTCGACGACGTTCGGGAGCGAGGGGAAGAGGAGCCGGCTCTTCATGAGGTAGAGCGGCGGAAGCTCGTCCTCGCCCGTCGAGGGGCCGCCCGTGGTGACGACGGGCCCGTCGTCGACGACGCTGAGGCTCTTCGGGGAGCCCGCGTGCCCCGCAGTCACGACGGTGACGGTCGCGACCTCGGTCCCGATTCCGGCACGGCGCTTCGAACGGTCGACGGTGAGTCGGACCGGCCGGACCTCTCCCGCGGCGAGGGGCCGATCCCACGCCTTTCCGTCGACCGAGGAGACCGTCAGCCACTCGGCCGAGATCGAGGTGACGATCGACGCGCTCCTCGCGCCCGGGTTCACGAGCGTGCGGGTGAGGCTGCTCGCGTCCCGGTTCACGTCCGCCCCTTCGTCGTCCCAGCCCACCGGCTCGTCGGCGTCCGCCGCGGCGACGCCGACGTCGACGGGAACGCTCAGGACGACGCCGGAACCTTCGAGCCTCACCTCGGAGTGGAGGGGCGCCGCCGGGTCGAGCGCCCGGGTCACGGCGGCGTGCAGCCGCCGGATCTCGCCCCCCTGCAGCCCGAACGAGGCAACCGCGGGCGTCAGCGCCCCGTCGGGGCTCGTCGCCCGAAGCTCGAGGGGCTCGCTCCCCGCGTTCCGCAGCGTGAAGGAGAACGACGGAGCGGCGCCGGCGGACGCCGGCACGATGAACGGCTTCGGCTCGGAAACGACGACGAGCGCAACGGTCTTCGTCGCTCCCACGACGACCCGGGCCGCCGGCGACCAGTCGCTCGCCTCGCCGCAGACGTTTTCCGTCCGGACCTGGTACAGGAACTCGCCGGGCCCGTCGGAGAAGGCGACCGCCCCCGAGTCGTTCAGGGTCTCCGTGACCTCGTTCGCGCTCGCGCGCCGGAGCCGGAAACGAAGTCCCTGCGCACCGCCGCCCGGTCCCGGCTCGCCGTTCCCGAGCGTGTCCCAGGAGACGACGTAGGTCGTGTTGGCCGGCGGCGCCGCCGGGCTCACGACCGGGGGCGCAAGAGCGATCGTCGCGGGGCACTTGTCGGTGACCTGCACGGAGAAGGGAGCGGACTCGACCCCGTAGGCGTTGGCCCCCGCGCAGAAGGACTGGATGCTCACCCTGTGGTGGATCGCCCGGGGCGCTCCCCCCGGAGGGCCCCACGTGGCCGAGGTCCGGGTCGTCTGGAAACGCTCCACCTCGACACCGAAGCCGGGGTCGGTGGACCGCTCGACGACGAAGTAGTCCGCCGGCCCCCCCGGGCGGTTCGAGAGAGCGTTCGTCCAGGAGACGGAGTACCCCTCGTACTTGTTGACGATCGAAGGGCCCGTGATGACCGGCCGGGCCGGCGGACAGGACCCCGCCAGGCTCTCCGCCGGGAGCGCCGGAAAGGCGAGGAGGACCCCGGCCAGGGCCCCGGCGACCCGAACGGAAGAGTGGTTTCTCGGCATCGTCGTCATCCCCTCTGCGCGATGCGCCGCTAAACTGGCCGCGGCGCGCCTTCATGAAGTGTCATCCGCCCCCCCTCACCCCACGCGGAAGGATTCGCGGGGCCGTCCTGGCGGCGACGCTGGCCCTCTCGGGGCTCTGGTCGGGGCCGGGTCATTCGGCACCTCAACAACCGATTTTACCCCCCGACGCCGCCGCGAGGCCCTTCCTGGAGGGGCGGGACCTCGTCGAGAAGGGCCGTTACGCCGAAGCCGTCCCGAAGCTCGAGGAGGCGATCCGGACCGGCCACGAGAAGCCCCAGGAGCGGTTCGGGACCAGCCGGCACGCCGTCGACTACTACGACCCGCACTACTGGCTGGGGCGCGCCCTCATGGAGCTGGGCGACGAGACGGGTTCGCTTCGCCACCTGCGAGCTTCCGCGGCGGAAGGGAGGTTTCCCGACCGAAGGGAGTCGGAGGACCGGAACCGCCGGATCGCGGAGCTGGAGAGGCGAGAGGCGGCACGCCGGATTCCCCCTCCAGGGGAAACCCTGCCGCCGCCCACTCCCCCTCCGACTCCGGCCCCCTCGGCCCCCGAGCCCGGGCCGCGCGGCCCCGAGGCCGTCCCCA
>CALMDF010000251.1 GCA_937864895.1 uncultured Holophagales bacterium
GCCGGGCGTGTCGCCGCCCGACGTCAGGACCCCGATGAGCTTGGACATGTCTCTCCCTCCGGAGGCTGGATTATCCCGCCGCCTCCGGAAGAGGGAGAGTACGGGCCTTTCGTGGGAATCGCGTGAAGCTCTCGTTCAGACGGTCCGGTCGCCGAGGGCGAGCGGCCGCGGCTTCGTCATCGCCTCGATCGAGAGCAGGTCGTCCAGCTGCGCGGCCGTGAGGTACCCCTTCTCGAGGATGAGGTCCCTCACGGGGCGGCCGGTCGCGAGGGCCGCCTTCGCCACCTCGCTCGCCTTCTCGTAGCCGAGCGCCGGCACGACGGCGGTGACGATGCCGATCGACCGCTCCACCATCTCGCGGGCGTGGTCCCTGTTCGCCGTGATGCCGCGGATGCAGCGGAGCCGGAGCGTGTCGATGGCCGCCGTGAGCATGTCGACCGACTGGAAGAGGTTGAGGGCCAGGATCGGCTCCATGACGTTCAGCTGGAGCTGCCCCGCTTCGGCCGCGAGCGTGATCGTCAGGTCGTTGCCGATGACCTGGAACGCGACCTGGTTCACGACCTCGGGGATCACCGGGTTCACCTTGCCCGGCATGATGCTCGAGCCCGGCTGCATCGGCGGAAGGTTGATCTCGTTCAGGCCGCAGCGCGGTCCCGACGAGAGGAGCCTCAGGTCGTTGCACATCTTCGAGAGCTTGACGGCGACGCGTTTCAGGACGCCGGAGAACATGACGAAGGCGCCCGTGTCGGGGGTCGCCTCGACGAGGTTCTCCGAGAGGACGACTTCGAGGCCGGTCACACGCCGCAGCTCCTCGACGACGAGCTCGGGGTAGCGCGGGTCGGCGTTGATTCCGGTGCCGATCGCCGTCCCGCCCATGTTCACCTCGAGGAAGAGCCGCACCGTCTCCTCGAGGCGGGCGACGTCCTCGCCGGTCGTCACGGCGAAGGCACCGAACTCCTGCCCGAGCGTCATCGGGACGGCGTCCTGCAGCTGCGTGCGGCCCATCTTCAGAACGTCGCGGAACTCGTCTCCCTTCTCGGCGAGGGCCCCCCGGAGCCGCTCCAGCGCGGCGACGAGGCCGCGGGTCGAGAGCGTCGCGGCAATGCGGAGCGCCGTCGGGTACACGTCGTTCGTGGACTGGGCGAGGTTCACGTGGTTGTTCGGGTGGCAGTGGGCGTAGTCGCCGCGCTCGCGCCCGAGGATCTCGAGCGCCCGGTTCGCGATGACCTCGTTCGCGTTCATGTTCGTCGACGTTCCCGCGCCTCCCTGGACCATGTCGACGACGAAGTGCCCGTGGTGGTGCCCGTCGATCACCTCCTGGGAAGCCTGCTCGATCGCGGAGGCCACCGGCTCCGGGAGGAGCCCGAGCCTGAGGTTCGCGCGCGCCGCGGAGAGCTTGACCATCGCGAGGGCCCTGACGAGCGTCGGGAAGTGCGACACCGGGATCCCGGTGATCGGGAAGTTCTCGACGGCCCGGAGCGTCTGGACGCCGTAGAGGGCGTCGACGGGGACGTCGCGCTCGCCGAGGAGGTCGTGCTCCCTGCGCGTCGCGCCGGAGCCGTAGCCCTTCTCGGCGCCGACCTCGCGCGAGCTCTGGTACTGCAGGTGACGGTTCATGACGACGGCCACGCGCGAGACGACGTCCATCGCGGCCGCGGCGTCGCCCATGAGGCGCGCGCGGACCTCGGCGCGCGGGAGCTCGATCATCGAAAGGTCCGTCAGGGCCCGGGCCGACGTCGTGTGCTCCGAGGTGTGGAGGAACGCCCCGACGCCGACGGCCTCGCCGCGCCCCTCGACGGAGAGCGGCTCGATCGTCCCGTCCTTCTCGCGCGAGATCTCGACGCTCCCGTCGAGGATGACGAAGAGGGCGCGTCGCGGCGTCCCCTGCGTCCAGAGCATCGTCTCCGCCGGCACGTCGCGCCTCACGGCGGCATCCGAGAGGAGGTCGAGGACCCCTTCCGAAAGACCCGAGAAAATCTCCGTTGCCCTGAGCGCGGCGCGCACCTCGTCCACGAGACACCTCCTGGGGCCGCCGTAGGGCGGCGAACGGGAATTGTAGAGAGGACCCCTGCCGCGTCGCGGCGTAGAATCGGCGATCGGAGGAGTGACGCGAGGCCGCGGCCACCTCCGCCCCTTGGGAGTGTCGGTCTCGTGTCGCGCCCGGAACGGAGGACACGATGAAGCTCCCGGCGACCACCGCCCTTCTCTCCCTCCTCGTCTCGACGGTCCCCGCGAACGCCGCAGGTGTTGCGAGCACCCCCGGCCCCTCCGCTTCGACCTTCGCTTCCACCGCGCCCCTCGAGATCTCGGGAATGGCGCCCCACGAATCGGAGGGACACGCCACTCTCGCGTTCCCGACGATCACCTACGAGCGGACCGCGAAGTCGGTACCCTCCTCCGGCTGCACGCCGACCCCGGCCGCGACCTCGTCGTTCTCCGCGACGGACGAGTACGTCTACCTCTACTTCCAGATCAGCGGCCACGCCAACGGCGAGCAGCTCACCCGCGTCTGGTACTCCCCGGACGGGGAGGTCTTCACGTCGGGCCAGTGGAGCCCCATGAGCGCCGGCGGAGGCTACTGCCCCTGGGCGGGCCTGAAGGTCGCGGGCGCGGGCCCCGCGACGAAGCCGGGCACCTGGAGGGTCCGGGTCTTCTCGAACATGATCTTCGACGTCCCCTACGTCGACCTCACCTTCACGATCTCCTCCGGCGGCGGTGGAGGGGGCGGCTTTCCGACCGTCACGAACGCGATGACGGCGAAGTCGCTCCCGGGCGGGGCCTGCCCGGCGGCCGTGCCGACCCCCGCGGCCTCCTTCGCCTCGACGGACGCCGCCGTCTTCCTCTACTTCCAGATCAGCGGCTTCCAGAACGGCGAAGGGCTCTCCGTCGCCTGGTGGGACCCGAGCGGACAGCTTCACTCCCAGGGCTCGTGGAACCCGCTCGACACGCAGTACTCGACCTACTGCATGAACTCCCGAATCGACCTCGCGGGGACCTCCGCCGCGAGCAAGCCCGGCACCTGGCGGGTCCAGGTCTTCTCCGACAGGATCCTGGACGTCCCCTACGTCGACCTCACCTTCACGATCTCCTCGAGCGGCGGCGGTGGCGGAGGCGGCACGGTGGCGGGGACCTGGCTCCTCACCTCGAGTGCGCGCGTCTCGGGAGCGGGCGCGTTCTGGCAGACCGACCTTTCGATCCGGAACA
>CALMDF010000252.1 GCA_937864895.1 uncultured Holophagales bacterium
CACGGATGTTCGGCCACGTGGCGTAGTCGGTCGTCGGGCCCGCGAGGAGGACGTTGGCGTTCGAGCCGAACGGCTTCGGGTCGAGATTGCCCGTGCTGTCGTACAGCCGGAACGTGACGATCGGGTTCTGGCCGGGCGCCGTGTTCGTCACGGAGACGATCTCGGCCTTCAGCCCCTTGAGCTGCTTGGACTCGAGCGGGAGGACGTGGGCGCCCTTGACGGACGCGTCGAACTCCTCGCCGCTGTCGGGGATGTGGCAGTTCGCGCAGGCGTCGTCGTTCGCCTGGGCCGGGTGGCCGACGCCGGCCGCGAAGTCGATGTCGGCGTGGCAGCCGCCGCAAGAGTTCGCGCCGGGCTTCGTCAGGTAGACGGTGCCCTGGGGCTGCTTCGAGTCGTGGCAGGCCTCGCAGTTCTGGAGGTAGTACTGCGGGAAGGTGATCTCGCCGACGTCCTCGAGGTTCGAGGAGTGGATCCGGTGCCAGATCCCCATGTCGTATTCCTGGAGGCTCCCCGCCATGTCGTTCTTGTTGTGGCAGAGGGCGCAGGTCTTCGCCTCGCGGTAGTTCGTGCCGTGGCCCACGATCGGGTCGTGACAGGCGTTGCACTTCGCGGTCGTCGTGACGGCCCAGTTCGCCGCCGCGGCGTTCGTCGCCGGGACGAAGTCCTTGAAGACGTTGACGTAGTACGACTTGCCGAGGTAGTCGACCATGTTCCGGTTGCCGGTGACCGCGAGCGTCATCGGCTTGTTCACGTCGAAGTTCGGCATCGCCACGTTGAACGTGTACTTGTACTTGCCGAGCGTGATCTCTTCCCACTTGCCCGTGTTGTCGCGGGACGGCATGCCGTTCGACGTGATGAGGTTGTCGTAGTAGCCGGTGGCGGCGTCCCACACGGCCGGGATGAACCGGAGGGAGATGACGCCCGGCGTCTTCGCCCCGAGGCGGTCGAGGGGCATGTCGAACTGGTCGGTCATCGTCACTTCGACGATCGGCTTCTTGCCGGGCGCCATGTCGGTGACGGTTCCGATGATGACCTTGAGGCCGGGACGGATGAAGTCCATCTGGGCCTCGTCCAGGTAGAACTCCTTGTCTGCCGGGGTGTAGACGCTCACGGTCGTCGGGTCGACCGTGACCGCAGCTCGTCCGCCCGCTCTCGTTTCGGGCGGTACGGACGACGGGATCGCGAGCGTCCCCGCCGCCAGGACGAACATCAGTCCGCGCTGCAGAAGTGACATGGGATCTCCTCCTTCAAACCGTGTGTCGAGAAATGCTGTGTGTGACGCACATTGGGATCCAACGAATCCGGGCGGAATCGTAGGTGGAATCCCGGCTTCCGGAGCCTGTAAATGGCCACTTCAGACCAAAATGATGCAGGCGCATCAGCCCTCTGAGGGACCGGTTTCAGGCGTCTTGAAGCCCCATCTCAGGACCGCCCGTCCGGGCCCCCTCCGGGCCGGTCCCAGCCCGGGAGATCGAGGTCGAAACGGGAGGTTCCCGTCTCGCGGAAGGCTCCGTCGAAGCGCCTCTCGAGAAGCGAGGCGCCCCCTCCGCGCGAGACGAGGAGAAGGGTCGATCCGCGGGTCCCGTACCCGGGCGAGACGACGAACGGCGGCGAGAGGAGGCGCTCGGCGGGGAGGCCGACGCCCGTGGCGGGGAGGTCCCCGTCGGGAACGGGCTCGCGGTCGCCGAGGAGCGCGAAGAGCTCTTCCGGGTCGATCCTCGTTCCCCGCTCGAGGATCTCCGCGAGCCTCGCCGCCGACCGTGTGGTCTTCGGCCAGGGCGTGTCGAGGAGCGCGTTCGAGACGGCGTGGACGCCGGCTCCGACCTCCCGCGGGCGGGAGACCGCGTTCGAATGCCAGGCGAGGCGACCTCCGGCTCCCGCGAGGAGGTTGTAAGGGTTTCGGCGCACGGGCTCCGCGGCGACCCCGGCGAGGTGCTCGACGGGCCCGTCACGGCCCAGGAGAAACCGGACGACGAGGTCGCCCCGCGAGGGGGCCCCGGGGTCGTGGCGCAGGGGATCGCGGATGTTCGTCAGGGCCGCGAACCGCCCGGACCGCGTGACCCCGAGCCAGGTCCCGCCCGCCCGGAGGTCGCGGCCCGCGAGGAACCCCGGGGCTTCGGGCCAGAACCGCGCCGGCTCCGAGGGCCGGTCGAGGAACTCGTCCCTGTTCGCCGCGACGACGAGCGGGTAGAGCGGGTGGGCATGGAGCCCCAAAACGACGAGGCACACGCCGGCGCGGGCTCAGGCGCCGCCGAGGTACGGCACGGCCCAGGCGAACTCCGCGCCGAACTCCCTCCCGGCCGCTTCGAGGAGCCCCGCCTCCCAGCGTTCCAGGCGGCGCTCTCCCTCCGCGGAGGCGGAGCGGATGCAGCGCCGGAGGGCGATCTCCAGGAGCATCTGGTCGGTGCGCGAGAGGGGCCGCTGGAGCGCGTCGACGAGGGTGTGCATCGCGGCGGCGACGCTTCGGGGCGCGGACCGGCGGGCCGCCACGAGGAGGAGGATGTAGGGCTGCCGGAGGTCCTCGGTCTGCTCGAGCTGGGGCGCGCCCTTCAGGAGAACGGCCTCCTCCTCCTCGAGGAGCGACCAGGCCTCGAGCGCGCGGCGGTTCTCGTCCTGCCACGCGTCGCGCGCCTGGGCCACCTCGGCCTCGGCCATCGCCAGGAGCTCCGCCACGCCGGGCCGGGAGTCCTCCGCGGCGTCGAGGCCCACGCGCTCCTCGGCGATCCGCTGCTCCGTGGCGGCGACGTGCCGCTCCTCGGCGCGGAGCTTCATGAGCCTGTGCGCGAGGAGGGTCCACCTCTCCTGGAGGGCCTTCTTGCGGAGGAGGTGCTCGCGCCCCCGCCGCATGTGGACCCGGAGCGCCACGGTGGCCATGACGAGCTGCTCGAGCGTGAAGAGGGAGGCGAGCTGCCGCGCGGCGACGTCCACGGCGTGGTACGAGTCGTCGTGGTAGAGGCCGCCCCTCTGCACGATGCGGGGGGCGAGCTCGATCCGGGCCCTGTCCGTGCGGAGCCCGTCGATCGCGATCGGGCGGCTGATGAGGTGCCGGCCCGAGTCCGTCGGGTCCCAGTAGCCCGGCCGTCGCCCCGCGACTCGCGTCACCGCCGAAGAGCCCTCCGGCGCCCCAACGCGGTTCGCGGGCTCCTCGTCGCGCGGCATCGGCCCATGATCGGGAGCCGGACCCGGTCTTGTAAAGCGGAAAGGCGCCCCTTCAGACGATCGGGCGATCGGCGACGGGCCCCGCCGCCGGCCACCCCGGCAGCGCGAAGCCCCGGTGCCGGAGGAGCTGGCCCACCCGGTCCCTGAGGTTCGCGCGGTCCAGCGGCTTGAGGAGGACCTCGTTGGCTCCCGACTGGATCCCGAAGGCGTAATGGCTTCGCTCGAGCCGGTCGGCGGCGAGGACGACCCGGAGTCCCGCGAGGTTCTGCTGCGACTTGATCACCCGGGTGACGTCGAAGCCGTCCATCCCCGGGAGCGAGACGTCCATCACGACGAGGTCGGCCGGCTCCCTCACGAGCGACTCGAGCGCCTCCGGCCCGCTTCCGGCCTCGAGGATCCGGCAGGCGCAGCCCTCGAACGCCACCTTCCACGCGGCGCGGTCGGCCCGGGCGGCCGAGACGAGCAGGAGGGTCGGAGGACGCGACGGAGCAGCGGGCGCGGCCGCCTTCGGCACGACCGTAACCGGCTCCTGCCGGGGCACCGGCCGGGACGCGACGTCGGACGGGCTCTGGACGCGCGGGAGCGCCGGAGGGGGCGGGAGGATGACCGATCCCAGGGCCGACTCGAGCTGCGCCATGAGCTCGTCCTCACCGGCCGGCCGGCGGAGCGACCCCTCGCGAGGGGTCGGCACGGGCTCGACTCCCGTGAGCTCCGCCTCGAGGTCCGCCGCGGTGGAGTACCTCTTCGCCGGGTCCTTTCGGAGCGCCTTCATCACGACGGCGCGAAGACCCGGGGAAACGTCCGGGTACATCGAGAGGAGGTCGGGGACCTGGTCGTTGATCTGCTTCATCGCCACGGCGATCGGGCTGTCGCCCGTGAACGGGAGCTGGCCCGTGAGGGCCTCGAAGGCGATGATGCCGATCGAGTAGATGTCGGTGCGGGCGTCGACGGCCTTGCCGGACGCCTGCTCGGGCGACATGTACTGCGGCGTACCGAGGATGATCGTGTCGAGCGTGAAGCCGGCGCCGAGGTTCCAGCGGGCGAGCCCGAAGTCGACGATGGCGACGGCGCCGTTCGCGTCGACGATGACGTTCTGGCTCTTCAGGTCGCGGTGGACGATGCCGAGCTCGTGGATCGCCGAGCAGCCCCGCGCGATCTGGCGGAGGATCGGGACCGCGACCGCCGGCCGGATCCGTCCCTCGTCGCGGATGAGGGTCCAGAGGTCCTTCCCCGGGACGAACTCCATCGTGATGTAGGGATAGGGCCCGCTGAGCCCGAAGTCGTACATGCGGGCGACGTTCGGGTGCTTGATCTTCCGGTTCAGGTTGATCTCGCGCTTGAAGCGGGCGAGGACCGCCTCGTCGTCTTTCGCGATGTCGGGAGAGAGGACCTTGATGGCGACGATCTCGTCCAGCTCGAGGTCGCGGGCCTTGTAGACGACTCCCACTCCCCCCTGCCCGAGCGTCTCGACGTACTCGTAGCGGGGGACGCCGTCGAAGAATTCCTGGCGGAGGATCTCGGCCCTCATCTGGCGCGTCTCGCAACCCGAGGATAGTGGGAATCGGCCGCGGGATCGACGAGGAACCCGGCGCGGGACGCGCCGCTGCCGCCGTCGCCGGCCGTCAGACGGCCCTCATCACCAGGCAGGCGTTCGTCCCCCCGAACCCGAAGGAGTTCGACAGGGCCGCGCGGAGGGCGACCTGGCGGGCCGTGTTCGGCGTGTAATCGAGGTCGCACTCCGGGTCCGGGGTCGTGTAGTTGATCGTCGGGGGAATGACCCCGTGACGCAGCGCGAGGGCGAGGACGCCCGCCTCGTAGCCGCCGGCGGCTCCGAGGAGGTGCCCCGTCATCGACTTCGTCGAGGAGACCGGGACCCCCCGCGCC
>CALMDF010000253.1 GCA_937864895.1 uncultured Holophagales bacterium
GCCGTCGACGTACGGGAGCTCGGAGACGGCCCAGTCGAGGCCGGCGACGACGTCGTCCACCTCGAGGCCGCCGTAGTCGATCGCGTCGTGGAAGCCCTTCCCGTAGCCGGTCGAGCCGCGGTACTCGGGGGCGAGGACGACCCACCCCTTCTCGAGCATCTCCCTGACGATGTGGACGTGGTACGTCCCGAAGTCCCCGTGGACGCCTCCGTGGGGGAGGACGACGACGGGGTGCTTCCGGGAGCGGTCCAGCTTCTTCGGCGTGAAGACGTACTGGGCGAAGCGGAGCGGGTGCCGCTCGTTCGCGATGCCGTAGCGCTCCTTCGCCCGCGGGTTCGGCGGTCCGACGAGGGAGACCTTGTCCACCTCGGCGACGTCCGAGAGGCGGAGCCAGAAGAGGACGTCGTCGTTCGACTTCCTCACCTGATCGAGCTGGAACTCGAGGTCCGTCAGCTGCGCCTCGAGCCTCGTCAGGCGCTCCTCGGCGTCCGGGCCGTCGGCGGCCGTCGCGGGGAAGGCGGCGAGGGCGAGCCCCGCGAGGAGGATGACCCCGGGAGCGAGACGTGTGCGCATGCATTCCTCCTGTCGCCCCGGAGCGGGGCAACGGGTAAGCGTAGCAGCCGCGACAGCCGGGGCCGTCCCGCCGCTTGACACCTCCTCTCCCCGAGGTCGAAACTGGCTCGCTTCCATGGTGCAGCGCGTGACGAGCGAGGGCGGCGGCGTTGCCGTTTCGGAGTCCGGACAGGGCGGACCTTCTGCCACCGCTCCGGCGGCCGGGCGCTCGCCCGCCCCGCCGCGCACCTCGCGCGAGGCCGCGACGAAGGTGATCGTCGCCGTCCGGCCGTCGCTCTGGGCGGAGCTTCTCGCCGGGGCGCTCGCCGTCCTTCCCGACCTCGCCGTCGTCGCCCGGGTCGACGACGAGAATCTCCTCCTCCAGGCGGCGGCGATGGCGGAATCCCCGGTGGTCCTCCTCGACTACGAGGCGTGGGGCCCGGGGACCGAGGCGATCGTTGCCCGGATCCGGCGCGAGAACCCGAAGACGCGCGTCCTCGTCCTCGCCCGGAGGGCGGGAGACGACGTCGTCGTCGGCGTCCTTCGCGCGGGGGCCACGGGCCTCGTGGGGAAGGACCGCGACCTCGCGACCGTGGTTGCCGCCATCCGGGCCGTCGCGGGCGGGGAGGCGTGGGCCAACCGGATCGCGACGGCGCGTGCGCTGAGCCAGCTCGCGGACCCGGACCGTTCCGCTCACGGGAGGCACTCGCTCCTGACGCGCCGCGAGCGGGACATCCTCGACAGGGTCTGCGACGGTCTCAGGAACCGGGAGATCGCCGCGGCCCTTGGGATCAGCGAGAAGACCGTGAAGACCCACCTCGGGAGCCTCTTCAGCAAGGCGCGGGTCGGCAGCCGGATGGCCCTCGCACGCTGGGCGCAGCAGGTCGAATCGCCCCGACAAGACTGAACTCAGTCTCAATACCTAGGCCTCATTCCAAAGACCTAGGACCGTCCGCCGAGTCCCAAATCAGCCCACCGGCCGATTGTCCAGTTCGGCGACGAGGACCACTCTTTGCACAGGAGACCCGGGAATGGTTCATCCCATCAAAACTGCGGCACGGAACGGACTGCGACAGCCGTCTCCACGCCGCGCAGATGCGGCAAGGAGGATCTCGTGAGATTCCGTAACGCCTGTCCCTTCATCGTCCTCGCAATCCTGGCGCTCGTCGCGCTTCCCGCGGCCGCGGCATCCGTGGACCCCATCGTCGTGGACGGCAACCCGACCTGCGAGGGCCAGGGCTTCAGCTTTGGCTTCAAGCCGCAGCCCGAGCCGCCGCCGACGGGCGTCTACACCTTCCCGGACGGCGTGAACACGTTCACGATCACGAGCGACGGCACCTACTTCTCCTTCACCTCGACGCTCGCCGTCGACGCCATCATCGTGAAAGGCGGGAGCAACGCGAACGTCTACCTCTACCCCACGGAGGTGACGGCCGACTCCGGCCTCAACGCTCCCGAGAACGCGAGCGGCGGCTTCGCCGCCATCAGCCACATCGAGGTCTGCTACGACTACGAGGTCACCGTCGCGAAGACGGCGGTACCGACGTACACCCGGACCATCGGATGGACGATCGTCAAGACGGTCGCGCCCGAGACGATCTCGATGTTCACCGGGGACAGCGCCACGGCCGAGTACACCGTGACGGTGGACAAGACCGTCGTCGACAGCAACTTCGCCGTCTCCGGGACGATCACCGTCACGAACCCCTCGCCGTTCACCGCGGAGGGAATCTCCGTCGAAGACGTCCTGAGCGACGGCACGAATGCCGCCGTCACCTGCCCGGCGACTTCGCTCGCCCCCGGCGGGTCGATGGTCTGCACCTACACGGCGAGCCTCGCGGGCGCGACGGACCTCGTGAACACGGCGACGGTCACGACGACCGGCATCGTCGGCGGCGGCGCGGCGAACGCGGACGTCGACTTCGGCCTGCCGACGACGGTTGTCGGGTACGACACGATCAACGTGACGGACGACAAGTACGGAGTCCTGGGCTCCGCCGGTGACGACAAGACCTTCCTCTACGGGTGGACCTTCGCCTGCGACGGGGACGCCGGCGAGAACGGCAACACGGCGACGATCGTCGAGACGGGGGCGAACGACTCGGCGAGCGTGATGGTCAGCTGCTACGCCATCACCGTCGAGAAGACCGCCGAGACCGAGCTGGACCGGACGTGGTCCTGGACGATCGCGAAGACGGTCGCCACCCCCGACCTGACCCTCTCGACGGGCCAGGTTTTCGGCGTCACCTACGAGGTCGCGCTCGGGGCGACCTCGGCCGACTCGAACTTCGCCGCCCACGGGACGATCAACGTC
>CALMDF010000254.1 GCA_937864895.1 uncultured Holophagales bacterium
TTCCCACCTCGCGATAGGCCAACCGGACCTCCGTACCCGACGCTTCGGGGCACGGTGTTAGCGCTCACTTGAAAACGCGGAAATCTGGACAGGAGCCGACAGCGGCAGGATCGGGGTTCTCGCGGAGTCGGGGGCTGAGCCTGGCCACGCGAGCGGCAAGGTAGTCGAGCCACGCGGGATCAGGGGGAGTCCGGAGAAGCTCGTCGAGGACCGGCAGGTAGTAGTGAAGGGACCGTACCGGTGCGAGCCGAGGCAGGGACGGGTCGCGGAGGAGCCGACGAAGAGTCGCCAGGCGGATAGCGGCCCGGAAGATCTCGATCGGGACACCGCGACGATGGAGCTCGAGTGCGAGGCGGCGGTCGTCGGGCCGAAAGCCACCGTGGGGTTCGGGGAGGTTGTCCAGGGCCGCGCGGATCGCGGTGACGTAGTCGCGCGGCGTGAGGGATGCGCTCACGAGGTCTTGGGAGGCCGCGGGTTCTGGCGCGCGGCGGCCTCCTGCTCGCTTTCGCGGACGCGATAGCTCTGGCCTGTAATCAGCGTGACGTCGGCGTGATGGGTGAGGCGATCGATGAGGGTGACCAGGGACGTGGCGTTGGGGAAGATCGACGGCCAGTCCTTGAAGGCCAGATTCGTGGTGACGAGGGTGGAGCGGGAGGCCTCGTAGCGCGGATTCAGGACGCCGTAGAGAAGGTCGGCGGCCTGGTCGTCGAAGGAGAGGTAGCCGACCTCGTCGAGACAGAGGAGCTGGGGCCGGGTGTACTTGGCGAGCTTGCGGCGACGGAGCTGGGGAGAGTCGGTGGCCTGGATGTCGGCGAGCAGCTCGGCGGCGGTACGGAAGACGACGGAGTGGCCGGCGAGGACGGCGTGGTGGGCGATGGCCTTGGCCAGCAGGGTCTTGCCGAGGCCGTTGGCGCCGACGAGGACGAGATTGCGGCCGTCGCGGACGAAGTCGAGGGTGAGGGCACGCTCGACGAGGGATCGGTCGATCTTCTTCGGCCAGTTCCAGTCGAAGTCGGCCAGGGGTTTGAAGGATCCGATCCGCGAGCGCAGCAGGCGCCGCTGAAGGCTCCTGCGGGCGCGGGCGTCCATCTCGACGCGGACGAGCTCTTCGAGGATCTGGGGAGCGGTCCAGCGGCTCCGGGTGGCCCGGGCCAGGAAGTCGTCGAGGGTAGCGGCGGTGGCGTGAAGGCCGAGCTGCGTGAGCGCGGAAGGCAGGTCAGTCTTCGTTGTCGGCGAGGTCATCGTAGGTCTC
The DNA here is from genome assembly GCA_937864895.1 of uncultured Holophagales bacterium. Classification (GTDB taxonomy): domain Bacteria; phylum Acidobacteriota; class Thermoanaerobaculia; order UBA5066; family UBA5066; genus UBA5066. Next base: position 1,253 of record CALMDF010000254.1, read on the forward strand.
CAGGTCGTGGGGGGTGACGTGCATCTGCTCGAGCTCGGGGCGGGACCTGAGGTCCAGGGGAGGGACAGTTCGGATTCGGCACGAGCGGCGACGGGTCTCGAGCAGGAAATGGACCGAGGCGGCGCGGGGCGTGCCCCGCGCGAAGGCCTCCTCGACGGCCCAGACCAACGGCTCGGCCCCGTAGTCGCGCAGCAGCGCCAGAAGCCGCCGGGTCTCCACTCCCGGAGAGGCACCCCGGCGGACGGCGGCCTCGAGGAAGTCCTCGGCCTTCGGGACACAGGCCAGGAGCCTGGCCGACGGGGTGGATCCGAGGGCCTTTCTCTTCTCACGCAGGAGGGCGTCCTTGTGGGCCGCGATCTCCACAAGGGCGTGCCGGTCCCAGCTACGCGGGTGCCGGGCGATCTCCTCGGCGCCATTCAGGATCCTCACCGTCGACGAGGTCACGGCGAGCGTCAGGGGCTTGCCGACGGCCCCGGGCGGGATGGAGTAGTCGTTCAGGTCGAAGCGGACGTAGATCGTCTTGCTCCGGGCCGCCGGCACGAGGCGCGCCGTCTCGAAAGAATGGACGGGCAGCGGCAGGAGCGAGGGCCGCTCCTGCTCGAGGGCCTCGGCCACCGTGATCCGGTCGTCGCCGGGCCACGGACGGGTGTGGGCCACCTCGTCACGCCAGGCCAGTGCTTTGCGGTTGAAGTCTTCGAGGGTCGTGAATGGGCGGGCCGCGAAGAAGGAGTGGCGCACGTACTGGATGGCCCGTTCCACGCGCCCCTTCTCGTTGCCGCGGGCCACCGCGCAGGGTCGCGGAGCCGAGTGGTAATGAGCGCACAGCTCCAGGTAGCGCGGGTTGAAGCGCACGGCCGCCCCCACCCGTTCGATCACCGCCGCGGCCAGGTTGTCGGTCAGGAAGGTCCGTGGCACGCCGCCCAGGTCCGAGAGCGCGTTGACGTGGCCCGACAGGAAGCTCTCCAGGTGCTGGTCGAAGAAGAACTCCAGGTACAGCGCCCGCGAGTAGGACAGCGTCAGGACGAAGCAGGAGAGTTTCCGCTCGGCTCGCCCGATGCGCACCGTACCGAAGTGCGCCCAGTCCACCTGGGCTTCCTCGCCGGAAAATTTCCTGAGCTTCAGGAACGCCTCCGGCGCCACCGGCCGCAGCCCCCGTACGGCCCGCCGGAGCTGGACGAGGCTCCCCGTGTACCCCCGCTGGCGGACCATTTCGAAAAGCCGCGTGGCGCGCAGGCGCGGGTACTGCTTCAGCGTCCCGGCCAGGAATTCGTGAAACGGCCTGGTCACCGACGTCCGCTCGACAGGCCGAGGTCCGTGAAACCTCTCGGTGCCGATGGCCCGCTCCACCGTCTCGTGATGCACTTTCAGAAGTCCGGCGATGGTCCCCGTCGTGAAGTGCTCGCCGAAGAACAGGCGCCGGATCTCTACGACGGTCTCGTCCGGTATCACCGTCTACTCCCAGCTCGTGGAACGGGTCCGTCCACGGGTTGCTCGCCCCGCAGACGATGCACGTCGCGCTGCCACACGCCGCCACCGAGACACGACGGCGCTTGCCGGACCGGGGTTCTCCATCGGGCACCTCCCGCGCCGGACTCATCGGGTGTGATTCCGGCCGCGCCGCCACGGTGGCTGTTGACCCCACTTCCTCTCTACCCTGATCCGTCACCTTTCTCGCACGGACCCTCTGTCGGTACCCGTTCTGGTGACCCGCGTGATCCTGGCGCCCGGCCGGGCTCTGCTGGTGCCGCCGGTTCGAGCGCCCCTGGCTCTCGCGTCGCGCCGACCTCTGGCACGCCTGGCTCCCGTACACGTTTCCCCGGTCGCACGGACCACAGATCACAAACGCCCGCTCGCACCGCTCGCAGCGACGTCGAAGTCCCGGACCGCCAGACGGTTGCAGACACCCTCACCGCCGGGCTCGACTTCTGAATACGTCCGTGAAAACCTCAGCGTTCCCTCGTTTAGGTTTCCCCGGTCGATAGGCCCCGGCTGCTCGAACAGTCGGGGCCCTTCCCTCGTCCTCCCGACCCCCGACGCACCCTACGACATCAGCGTTCCGCCCGCCGCCGCTCCGCGGCGCCGGGGATGATGCTGATTACCCTTGGGTCGGCTCCTGTTCAGATTTCCGCAGTTTGCGGTGATCGGGGACACCGGCTTGGCTGTCTCAGCGGTGGCCATCCGGAAGGCATACCAAAGGGCTCGCGAGGAGGTTCATGAGGCCCTCGCCGCT
>CALMDF010000255.1 GCA_937864895.1 uncultured Holophagales bacterium
GAGCTCGGTGTTGCAGCGGAGGGCGAAGTCCCCCGACTCGTCGAGGACGTACGCGACGCCCCCCGACATCCCCGCGCCGAAGTTCCGTCCCGCCGGCCCGAGGACGACGACGCGCCCCCCGGTCATGTACTCGCAGCCGTGGTCGCCGATCCCCTCGACGACGGCCGTGGCGCCGGAGTTCCGGACGGCGAACCGCTCGCCGGCCACGCCCCGGATGAACGCCTCCCCCGCCGTGGCGCCGTAGAGGGCGACGTTGCCGACGATGACGTTCTCCTCGGGGACGAACGTCGTGCCGGCCGGGGGCACGACGACGATGCGGCCGCCCGAGAGCCCCTTGCCGACGTAGTCGTTCGCGTCCCCCTCGAGGGAGAGCGTCACGCCGGGCGGGACGAAGGCCCCGAAGCTCTGCCCCGCCGAGCCCTGGAAGCGGAGCCGGATCGTGTCCTCGGGGAGGCCCGCGGCGCCCCACCGGCGCGTCACCTCGCTCCCGAGCATCGTCCCGACGACGCGGTTGCCGTTCTGGATCGGGAGCGTCGCAGTCACGGGCGTCCCGTGCTCGAGGGCGGGGCGGCAGAGCGGGATGAGCGTCGTGAAGTCGAGCGCCTCCTCGAGGCCGTGCTCCTGCGGGATGCGCCGCGTCCGCTTCACCTCGCGCGGCACCGACGGCTTCCAGAGGATCCGCGAGAAGTCGAGCGTCCGTGCCTTCCAGTGGTCCACGGCGCGGCGCATCTCGAGGCGCTCGCTCCGCCCGACCATCTTGTAGAACTGCGTGTAGCCGAGGTGCGCCATGAGCTCGCGCACCTCCATGGCGACGAAGCGCATGAAGTTGACGACGTGCTCGGGGTCGCCCGTGAACCGGCGTCTCAGCTCGGGGTCCTGCGTCGCGACCCCGACGGGGCACGTGTTCAGGTGGCAGGCCCGCATCATCACGCAGCCGAGGGCGATGAGCGGCGTCGTCGCGAAACCGAACTCCTCCGCCCCGAGGAGCGCCGCGACGACGACGTCGCGCCCGGTCTTCAGCTGGCCGTCCGTCTCGAGGGTCACGCGGCTCCTCAGGTCGTTGAGGACGAGGGTCTGGTGGGCCTCGGCGAGGCCGATCTCCCACGGGATCCCCGCGTGGCGGATGCTCGTCAGGGGCGCCGCGCCCGTCCCGCCGTCGTAGCCGCTGACGAGGATGACGTCCGCGTGGGCCTTGGCGACCCCGGCGGCGATCGTCCCGACTCCGTTCTCGGAGACGAGCTTGACGCTGATGCGCGCGCCCGCGTTCGCGTTTTTCAGGTCGTGGATGAGCTGCGCCAGGTCCTCGATGGAATAGATGTCGTGGTGCGGCGGCGGGGAGATGAGCCCGACGCCTGGCGTCGCGTGGCGCACCTTCGCGATCCAAGGGTAGACCTTCGGGCCGGGGAGCTGCCCCCCTTCGCCCGGCTTGGCGCCCTGGGCCATCTTGATCTGGATCTCGCGCGCCTCGACGAGGTACTGGCTCGTCACGCCGAAGCGCCCCGATGCGACCTGCTTGATCGCGCTGTTTCTCGAGTCCCCGTTCGGGAGCGGCTCGTAGCGGGCGGGGTCCTCCCCTCCCTCCCCGGTGTTGCTCTTGCCGCCCACGCGATTCATCGCGACGGCGAGAGCCTCGTGCGCCTCCTGGCTGATCGAGCCGTAGGACATCGCGCCCGTCTTGAAGCGCGCGAGGATGGCCTCGAGCGGCTCGACCTCCTCGAGAGGGACCGGCCTCGCGAGGGGCCGGAAGTCCATCAGGTCGCGGATCCTGACCGGGTGCTTCCCGTGGCGGTTCGAGAGGTCGCTGAAACGCTTCCACGTCTCCCAGCTCCCGGTCCGGCACGCCGCCTGGAGGAGGTGGATCGCCTCCGGGGAGTTCAGGTGCTCCTCTCCGTCCCGCCGGTACTGGTAGCGGCCTCCCGTCCCGAGCGTCGTGTGCCTCACGGGGCGGGAGGGGTAGGCGAAGTCGTGCCGGAGGGCCACCTCGCGCGCAATGGCCTTGATGCCGATGCCGCCGATCCGCGTCGGCGTCCCGCTGAAGTACTCGTCGACGAAGTCCTGCGAAAGCCCGAGCGCCTCGAAGACCTGCGCGCCGTGGTAGCTCTGGACCGTCGAGATCCCCATCTTGGAGATGACCTTCACGATCCCCTTGTTCACCGCCTTGACGTACCGTCTCTCGGCGGCCTCGGGGTCGCCGGCGAGGAGGCCCTGCCTCACCTGGTCGTGGATCGTCTCGAACGCGAGGTAGGGGTTGACCGCGCTCGCGCCGTAGCCGATGAGGAGGCAGAAGTGGTGGACCTCGCGCGGCTCGCCCGTCTCGAGGACGAGGCCCACGCGGGTCCGCGAGCCCTCCCGGAGGAGGTGGTGCTGGACCGCCGAGAGGGCGAGGAGCGCCGGGATCGGGGCGTCGGTCCCGTCGTGGCCGCGGTCCGAGAGGATGAGGATGTTGTGTCCCTCGGCGATCGCCTCGCTCGACCGCCGCCGCACGTCCTCGATCGCCTTGCGCAGCCCCTTCCCGCCGTCCTTCACCTTGAAGAGGATCGGGAGCGTGATCGAGCGGAAGCCGCGGGAGCCGGGCCCTCCGGCCAGGGAGCGGATCTTCTCGAGCTCGACGTTCAGGAGGACGGGGGTCGGCAGCTCGAAGTGGAGGGCCGCCTCGGGCGTCGGCTCGAGGAGGTTCCCCTCCGGGCCGATCGCCGTGTCGACGGCCATGACGATCGCCTCGCGGTCCGCGTCGACCGGCGGGTTCGTCACCTGGGCGAAGAGCTGCTTGAAGTAGTCGTAGAGGAGCTGCGGCGCCTCCGAGAGGACGGCGAGCGGGATGTCCGTCCCCATCGACCCGATCGGCTCCGTCCCCGCGGCGGCCATCGGGTTCACGATCATCCGGACGTCCTCGAGGGTGTAGCCGAACGTCTCCTGACGCGTCAGCACCGTTTCGTGGTCGGGCTCGCGCACGCCGGGAGGGTCGGGGAGGTCCTTCAGCCTCACGAGGTGCTCCCTGAGCCACTCCCCGTACGGCGCGGCGGCCGCGAGCGCCTCCTTGATCTCGCGGTCCGGGACGATGCGGCCCTCGGCGGTGTCGACGAGGAAGAGGCGACCGGGCTGGAGGCGCCCCTTCGCCGCGACCTTCTCCGGCGGGAAGTCGAGGACGCCCACCTCGGAGGCCATGACGACGAGCCCGTCCTTCGTCGCGACCCAGCGCGAGGGGCGCAGGCCGTTGCGGTCGAGGATCGCGCCGATCCGCGTGCCGTCCGTGAAGGCGATCGAGGCCGGGCCGTCCCACGGCTCGAGGAAGCAGGAGTGGAACTCGTAGAACGCCTTCAGCCCGGCGCTCATCGACTCGTGCCGGCTCCACGGCTCGGGCACCATCATCATGAGCGCGTGCGGGAGCGAGCGTCCCGCCAGGACGAGGAGCTCGAGGACGTTGTCGAACATCGAGGAGTCGGAGCCCTCGGTGTCGATCACCGGGAGGACCTTCTTCAGGTCGTCGCCGAAGAGCCTCGATTCGAACATCCGCTGTCGCGCCTGCATCCAGTTCACGTTCCCGCGCAGCGTGTTGATCTCGCCGTTGTGCGAGATGTACCGGTAGGGGTGGGCGCGCGACCAGCTCGGGAACGTGTTCGTCGAGAAACGCGAGTGGACCATCGCGAGGCACGACGAGAAGGCCTCGTCCGAGAGGTCGGGGTAGAAGGCCCCGAGCTGGTCCGCGTTCAGCATCCCCTTGTACACGACGGTCCGCGACGAGAGGCTCGCCACGTAGAAGGAGTCGCGGCCGGGGAGGGCCGACCGGGAGACGGCCTTCTCGGCGAGGCGTCGGATGACGAAGAGCTTCCGCTCGAAGGCGTCCCCCCGCTCCGTCCCCTCCCCGCGGACGACGAGGAGCTGCCGGATGACGGGCTGGCTGCCCCGCGCCGTCGCGCCGAGCGACGCGTTGTCGGTCGGGACGTCCCGCCACCCGAGGAGCCGCTGCCCCTCGGCGGCGACGATCTCCTCGAGCCTTCGCTGGCAGGCCTGCCGGCTCGCCGCCTCGACCGGGAGGAAGAGCATCCCGACACCGTAGTCGCCGGGAGGGGGCAGCTCGAGGCCGCCCGTGCGGGCCCACGCCGAGAGGAACCCGTGCGGGACCTGCGAGAGGAGGCCGGCGCCGTCGCCGGTGTTCTTCTCGCTGCCGGTCGCCCCGCGGTGCTCGAGGTTCGAGAGGACCCGGAGCGCCATGCGGACGATGTCGTGCGAGGGACGGGCCTTCACGTCCACCACGAAGCCGAAGCCGCAGGCGTCATGCTCGTTGGACGGGTCGTAGAGGCCCTGGGGAGACGGAAAACGAGAGACCTTCATGTCCCTCCCGGGCGACCGGCTGGCGGGGGCTCGAGGCAGGCGCGCGGAGCGTGCGCCGTCCCCTCGCCTCCTGTGCCGGACCTGTCCATCGGGGGGTGTTATCAAGAATTACCGCCCCGCAGCGCAAGGCCCCGTTCGCGCCCTTCGCCGTGCCCGGCCGGTCCCGGGGCCCGCCCGCTGGTATCTTCCGGGAGATGAGCCCAGCTCTCCTGACCGCGCTCGAGGTCGCCGGCGTCGCCGTCCTCGTGGGGGCCGTCCTCAGGTTCTCGCGCCGGTCGCGGCTCCTCGCGCACGTCCGCTTCGCCCTCGCCGCGCTCGGACTCCTCGCCGCGTTCCTCCTCGTCGAGGCGAGGCTCAGTCACCCGGGGAAGGAGGCGCTCTCGAAGGCGGCGCTCGCGGCCCTCCTCCTCGTCGCCGTCCACGTCCTCCTCCAGCTCGCCGATCACGTCGTCTGGGAGAGGTTCCTCAAGCCCCGCAACATCTCGGTGCCCCGCCTCCTCTTCGACGTCTTCAACGCCGTCGTCCTCGTCGGCGTCGGCCTCGCCCTCCTGAAGGTCCTCTACTCCTTCAACCTGACCGGCCTCCTCGTCACGTCGACCGTCCTCTCGGCCATCCTCGGCCTCTCGCTCCAGGACGTCCTGACGAGCCTGATGGCGGGCATCGCGCTCCAGATCGAGAACCCCGTCGCGCCGAAGGAGTGGGTCCGCGTCGGCGACAAGGAGGGCGAGGTCGTCCAGATGAACTGGAGGACGATCACCCTCCGCTCGCGCGACGGCCACCACGTCGTCCTCCCCAACTCCCGCGTGGCCCGCGAGGACGTCCTCAACCTCTCCCGTCCCGGGCCCGCCGTGATGCTCCACGCGAAGGTCGGGGTCGCCTACGCGCACGCCCCGGGGGAGGTGAAGGCGGTCCTCGTGGAGGCGGTCTCCGGAGCCGCCGGGGTGACGGACGCGCCGCCCGTCGAGGTCCTCGTCGCGCAGTTCGCCGACTCCGCGGTCGAGTACGACGTCCGCTTCTGGACCCGCGACCTCGCGAACGTCCCCGCCGTCCGCGACGCGGCCCTGTCGCGCGCCTGGTACGCGCTCCGGCGCGCCGGTTTCGCGATCCCCTTCCCTCAGCGGGAGGTGGCCCTGCGCCAGGTGGCCGAGACCCGGGCCGAGGAGCGCCTCGAGAAGCGCCGGGCCGACGCCTTCGAAGCCCTCCGGCAGGTCGCGACTTTCCGGGCGCTCTCGGACGAGCAGGTCCGCGACCTCGCGCGCCACGCGCGGCTCGAGCGCTACACCGCCGGCGAGGCCCTCGTGCGGCAGGGCGACGCGGGGCGCTCCCTCTTCGTCGTCCTCGCCGGCGACGTGCGCGTCGCGAGGACCGAGGGCGGGGGGCCCGCGCGCGAGCTCGCCCGGCTCGGCCCGGGGAGCTTCTTCGGGGAGATGAGCCTCCTCACCGGCGAGCCCCGGTCGGCGACGGTCGCCGCCCTCGGCGAGGTCGACGTCGTCGTCGTGGAGAAGGAGGCTTTCGCCTCCCTCCTCCACCTCGACGGGCAGCTCGCGACGGCCCTCTCCGAGGCCCTCGAGGCCCGCTCGCGCGACCGCGCCCGCCTCGCCGCCGCGAGCGACGTGGCCCAGGCGGCGTCGGTCACCGACTCGGGGACCTTCTTCCTCCGGATCCAGCGCTTCTTCGGGCTCGAGGGCTGAGCGGCCGGGGACGCGCGGGGCGGGCCCCGCGCCTGTCCTACGATTCGCCCCGGAGGTCCCGATGCGCCCTCGCACCCTTCTCGTCGTCCCGTTCCTGGCGGCCCTCGTCGTCGCCGCCGCCGAAGCGGCCCCGAAGCGCCCGCTCACCGTAGACGACATCTGGGCCGTCGCGCGCGTCGGCCGCCCCGCCGTCTCCCGGGACGGCCGCTCGGCCGTCTACCCCCTGACGAGGTGGGACGCGGAGAAGAACCGCAGCCTCACCGACCTCTGGCTCCAGCCGGTCGCGGGAGGGCCGGGGCTGAGGCTCACGACGCACGAGGCCTCGGACTCCTCGCCCGCGATCTCCCCGGACGGGACGCGCGTCGCGTTCGTCTCGAAGCGGGACGGGGACGAGGAGCCCCAGCTCTACGTCCTCGGCCTCGACGGCGGCGAGGCCGAACGGTGGACGATGATGCCGCTTGGCGCCCTCTCGCCGAAGTGGACGGCCGACGGCCGGCGGATCGTCTTCGTCTCGTCCGTCTACGGCGAGGACCTCGAGACGACGAAGGCCGAGCTCGCCCGCCGCGAGAAGGACGAGAAGACGCGGGTGAAGGCGACCGTCTCGGAAAACCGCCTCGTCCGCTACTGGGACCGCTGGATCGAG
>CALMDF010000256.1 GCA_937864895.1 uncultured Holophagales bacterium
GAAGACGCCGTAGGTGGCGTTGTTCGGGCCGGGCAGGGCCCACGTGCCGTCGTGGCCCTCGGTGAGGAGGACGTCCGACTCGCGGCGGGCGGCCATCATCGAGACGTAGTCGGCGCCGATGTGGAACGCCTCGACGTTGATCCCGAAGCCCGAGCCGCCGAGGTCGCTGAAGTCGAGGTTGAGCTTCCCGCTCCAGTCGTCGTGCTTGCCCGCGGGGACCGGCGAGTAGCCGTTGATGCCGAAGCTGGCCGGCGCCAGGTCGGTGGCCGACTCGTAGGTCGAGTAGTAGAAGGCGGCCTTCGCGTCCACCGTGGCGCTCGGGTGGATCCCGAGCTTCGCGCCGTAGGTGGTGTTGCGGAACCGCATCCGGGTGTTCTTCCCGTTGTCCCAGTTGATGTCCTTCTGGTCGACCTCGATGTCGTTGATCCACTGGACGAGGCCGCCGACGTCCCACGCCGAGCCGCCGGAGTACTTGAACTGGCCCACGTAGGCGCCGTCGGCCGCGTGGTAGTTGCCCGTGTTGTAGCTGGGGCCGGCCCAGAGCCTGGGGAGGGAGATCCGGGCGGCGTCCCACGTCAGCGACTTGCCGAGCGCGGACCCCTGGAAGAGGAGCCCCTGGACGTTGTCGCGGTCGATGTACCGGATCCGGCCGACGACGTACGGGTCGAACATCCCCCAGTCGCTCGAGCCGATCGTGGCGGAGTCGAGCCAGCTGTAGCCGGGGGTGAGGGTGACCGCGACGCCGCGGAGCTTGATGTACTGGTTGGAACGCGGGTCGAACTCGCCGCAGCCGACCGAGGTGCCCGAGCCGGAGCAGTCCTCGGACGGCTGGCCGAAGCCGCCCATGTTCGTCCAGAAGTTCTGGTAGAAGCGGCTGTGGATGCGGGCCTGCACCTCGACGTACTTCGAGGGCTTCGCCTTGATGAGGAGCTCGATCTCGGTCCCCTGGCCGTTGTCTCCCCAGCCCTCGCCCGGCGCGTCCTTGAAGCCGTAGAGGGCTCCCTGGTCCCGCTGGTTGCCCCAGAGCCACTTCGTGTAGGTCGTCCCGCCGAGCGAGAAGGTGGGGCCCTGCTGCGCCAGGGCCGGGCCGGAGGCGGCGACGGCGACGAGGAGCAGCGCGAGCCCGAGCGTAAGGAGAGTGCGCGTCTTCATTCTTCCTCCCTTATCTGTATGAGATGGGTCTTCCGGCGCCTACTTGCGGATCATGGACAGGGTCGCCATCTTCTTCGACGTCCCGTCCGCCTCGCACTCGTAGGCGAGCATCTTCTTCTGCTCGTCGATCTCGCTCTTGTCGCCCGTCCCCTTGCCGGCGAGGACGTCCATGGCGTGCGGGTCGCAGTCGCCGTCGTTGCCGCCGCCGAAGCGGTGCTGCCCCTCGAACTCGTTCACCTTGCGGGTCAGGAGGTCGGCCTTGTCGGGGAAGCCCTCGTTCGACTGCATGACGACCTGGTAGCCCCACTTCGCCGGGTCACCGGCGCCGAGGTCCTTGAGCGCAACCGAGCCGCTGATCGTCCGGCCCGCGCCGCGGGTCCGCCCGGGAACGACGACGGCGCCCTTGGCCCAGCCGGCCTTCGTCTCGGCCTCGCTGACGACCCGCTGCTGCGGCTGGGGCGAGAGGATGACGCACTTGTCCCACGCGTCGGCCGGGGCGAACGCGACGTTCAGGCCCGGGAGGGCCTTCGTGAAGCCGCTCCCTTCCTTGTTGTCGGTGTCGATGAAGATGAAGACCATCTGCGTCGCGAAGCCGCCGCCCATTCCCCACGGGTCCTCGAGCTTCGTCCCGACGGAGACGGAGAAGTCGGCCTTGTCGCCGGAGACCTTCATCCTGAACTCGGTCAGGTCGAAGGAGCCGGCCGTGTAGACCTTGTCCGTGGGGTAGACGTAGGCGCCGGGGCCCTTGTCGTCGCCGGTCGGGTCCTTGAACGAGACCTCCTGCGCCAGGACGGGGCCCGCGGCGACGGCGATCGCCAGGAAGAGGACGGAAAAGCGGAGCCAATTCTTCATTTCTAGCCTCCCTTTCTGTGTGGGTTATCCCTTGACGCTCCCGGCCGTGAGGCCGGAGACGAGGTACTTCTGGAGGTAGAGGAACAGGGCGACGACCGGGATGGAGACGATGACGGCGCCCGCGGCGAAGAAGCCCCACTGCTGGGAGAAGCCGCCGACGAAGAAACGGAGGCCGACCGGGGCCGTGTACATGGTTTCCTTGTCGATGAGCGTGGCCGCGAGGATGAACTCGTTCCAACCGGTCATGAAGGAGAAGAGGGCGGTGACGGCGACCGCGGGCTTGGCGAGCGGCAGGACGATCCGCCAGAAGATCGTCGCCGGGGAGGCGCCGTCGATGAGGGCGGCCTCCTCGAGGTCCCGCGGGATCGTGTCGAAGTAGCCCTTCAGCATCCAGACGCAGAAGGGGATCGCCGTCGTCGAGTAGGCCAGGACGAGGCCGGTCCGCGTCGACCCGAGGTTCAGCCACTTCACGAGGATGATGTAGAGGGGGATGAGCATGAGCGTCCCGGGGAACATCTGGGAGACGAGGAACGACATCATCCCCGACTGGCGCCCCGGGAAGCGGAAGCGGGAGAAGGCGTAGGCCGCCGTGCACGCGAGGAAGACGCCGAGGACCGTCGTGGCGACGGAGACGATGGCGCTGTTGAGAATCCACGTCGCGAACGGCTGGTCCGCGAAGACGGCCGAGAAGTTCGAGAGCGAGACGTCCGCCGGCCACGGGATCACGGCGCGGAGCCGGTCCCAGAACGTCGGGTCGGACGGCACGTCGGCGATGGCGAGGCTCTGCTTGCCCGAGAAGGCGATCGAGAGGACCCAGAGGACCGGGTAGATCGCGTAGAGCGTCGCAAGGACGAGGAGGACGTGCATCGGGAAGTGCGGCGGCTCGTCGGCGCCGGCACGGGAGCGGGAGGAGAAGAGACTCATCAGATCGCCTCCGTGCCCTTGGTCATGCGGTTCTGGAACACGCCGTAGATCAGCAGGATCCCGAAGATCACGGTCGAGTAGGCGGCAGCGTAGCCGTACTGGTACTTCTCGAACGCGAACTTGTACGACTGCGTGATGAGGATCTCGGTCGACCCGGCCGGCTGGCCGGCGGTGACGAGGAAGATGATGTTGAACATGTTGAACGTCCAGACGACCGAGAGGATGACCGCCGGGACGAGCGCCGGCTTCAGCGACGGGAGCGTGATCGAGCGGAACTGCTGCCAGCGGCTCGCGCCGTCGACGCGCGCCGCCTCGTAGAGGTCGGAGGGGATCGACTGGAGGGCGCCGAGGGAGATGACCATCATGAACGGGAAGCTGAGCCACCCGTTCGTCGCCCACGCCGTGAAGAACGACGTGGCCGGCTTCTCGAACCACGAGACCGGGTCCATCCCGAACATCTGGACCACCTGGTTCACGACGCCGAACTGCTGGTGGAACATCCCCTGCCAGATGAGCGCCGTGATGTAGTTCGGCATGGCCCAGGGGAGGATCAGGAGGACGCGGTAGGCCGGTTTCAGCGCGAGGCCCTTCGTGTTCAGGACGAGCGCGAGGATGAGCCCGACGACGACACCGTACGTCACGTTCGTGACCGTCCAGGCGATCGTGACCCAGAGCGTCCAGTAGAAGTTCTGGTAGTTGAAGACGAGGCCGCCGTCGGCGGCCGTCTTCGCGACCCTGAAGTCCGTCAGGATCGAGACGTAGTTCTTGAAGCCGACCCAGATCTCGGTGAGGGGCGCGTTGGAGTTGTAGATCGTCTGGTCCGTGAACGAGAGGACGATGCCGTAGACGAAGGGGAAGAAGACGAGGAGGACCATCCCGACCATCGCCGGCAGGACGTAGGAGTAGGCGACGCGGTGGGTCTTCAGCGTCCCCAGGAGCGCGGCGAGGCCGCCGAGGCCGATGAACCCGGCGAGGACGAGCGCGAGCGCCCCGAGGAGGATGGTCGTCTGCCTCACGGCCGTCTTCGCGGCTTCGAGCGTGGCCGCGACCTTCGCCTCGTCGACGCGCCCCGCGCCGTCGGAGAGGCCGAGCGGGCGCCGGAAGGCGTCGGAGTCCCAGGAAGCGGGGTCGAGGGGAGCGGGGGGCACCGCGTGGGCGACCTCGGGTGCGGTCTCGGGAGCGGGGGTCTCGGGCACGGGAGCCGCCGTCGCCGCGAGCGTTCCGAGGAGCTCCTGGGCCCGCGCCGCGGAGGTCTTCACCTGCCCGGCGACGTCGGCCTCGAGGGCCGTTCGCGCCCGGGAGAGCTTCGCCCACGACTGAGCCCCGTACCCCCAGACCGTTCCGGCGAGGAGGAGCGCGGCGAGGACGCCGAGCGGCAGCCTCCGTTCGCCAATGACGAGGGCCAGGACCGCGAAGAGGAGGACCGGGGCCACGACGTAGGAGAGCGTCGTCAGGAGCGACGGGCGCGGCGCCGGGGGGGGCGGGACGCGCCGGATCTCGACCATCCCGACGACCTCGCCGTCCCTCTCGATCGGGGCGGCGAGCGACACGGAGCCGTCGGGAAGCCTTTCCTTCTCGACCTCGTCCTTTCTCCCGCCGCCTTCAGCCCGGTTCGTCTCGATGGCGGCGCGAAGGCGCTGCCCGCGGTCGTAGAGGTCCTTCTCCTCGCGCTTCAGGCGCCGCGGGGGCGCGTTCTCGCCGGTGTCGGCGGAGTCGGTCGAGGCGTCGAGGGAGATCCCGTCGAAGAGGACGACGCGCGTCGCGGCGACCTGAGGATGCCATTTCGCGAAGCCGGCGACGACGGTCCGGATCGCCTCGCCGCTGCCCGCCCTCGCGACGACGTCGGTCAGGGCGCGGAGGGAGACGACGGCGCGACGGTCCTCGCCGAAGCGGGCCGTCTCGCCGAGCGAGGAGGTCAGGAGCCGGTGGCCGACCGCGGCGACGAGGAGCGTGCCGACGAGGAGGCCGGCCCCGAACCGGAGCCGGTGCGAGCCCTTCCCCGTCTCGTCCGGCTGGTCGCTCACGTTACTTCTTCCTCAGGGCGGCGACGTCCTTCAGCACGGCGGCCTGCGCCTGGTCCATCGCGGCCTTCGGCGTCGCCGCCTTCTTGACGATGGTGTTCATCGCCGTCGTGGCCGGCGACCAGACCATCGTCATCTCCGGGAGGTTCGGCATCGGGACGGCGACCTCGACCTGCTTGCGGAACGCCGAGAGGATCGCGTCGCCCGAGACCGCCGGGTCGGCGTAGACGGAGTTGTTCGCCGGGGTCTGGCGGCCCTCGACGGCCATCACCTTCGCCTGCGGCGTGTCGGTGAGGTACTTCGCGAAGGCGTAGGCGGCGTCCTTGTTCTGCGACGGGGCGGTCACGTAAACCCCCTCGACCGTCATCCAGGGGCGCATCGGCTTGCCGCCCGCCTCGTCGATCGTCGGGAGGGGCGCGAGGCCGTAGTCGATCTCCTTCGCGATCTCGCCGAGGAACCAGGGGCCGGAGAAGACCATCGCGGCCTTGCCGCCGTTGAAGAGCGACGTGATGAGGGCCGTCGACGGCTCGGCCGGGAGGATTCCGTCCACCGTGAACCAGCGCATCAGGAGCTCGAGCGCCTTCACGTTCTCGGGGGCGTTGAGGACCGGCTTCGGTCCCGGGTCGAAGACGCGGCCGCCGAACGCGTTCTGGAGCGCCGCGTGGTAGTAGAAGTCGGAGTAGGAGTAGGCGAGCCCGAAGCGGCCCGACTTCGCGTCGGTGAGCTTCTTCGCCATCGCGACGAGCTCCCTGGACGTCTTCGGGGGCGTCGGGAGGAGCTTCTTGTTGTAGATGAGGGTGATGACCTTGTAGTTGAGCGGCAGGCCGTAGACGGTGCCGCGGTAGGTCATCGCCTCCATCGTCGTCGGGATGAACCGGGCGATCGTCGCCTTGTCGAGGAAGAAGTCGATCGGCTCGACCGTCTTGCCCGCCTCGATCCAGCCGCCGAGGCGGTCCTGGGCGTAGATGAAGATGTCGGGGCCCTTGCCGCGCGGGACGGCGGCGGTGATCTTGTCGGCGAAGGCGTCGTAGGGGACGGCGAGCGTCGTCACCTTCACGCCCTTCGCGGCGTTCGCCTGGTTGTAGCCGGCGACGACCTTCTCGAGGGCGGCTTTCTCCTCGGCGCGGTAGGCGTGCCAGACGACGACTTCCTTCTGGGCGAGAGCCGGCGCCGCCAGGGCGGCGAAGAGGAGCGGGAGCGCGAGGCGGGAGAGCTTCATGGTCGTTTGCCTCCGGTCGTTTCAGGCCGTCAGACGGCGTTCCGTCGCGGCGTCGAAGAGGTGGAGGGACTCGAGCTCGACGACGAGCTCGATCTGCTGGTCGATCGCCGGGGCCCGGTGCGGGTCGACCTTGGCGACGATCAGGTCGTCGCCGCCCGCCCGGGCGTAGACGAGGACCTCGTGGCCGAGCGGCTCGGCGATCTCGACGGTCGCGGGGATCCGGGCGCTCTCGCCGCGGGCGGGGCGGCTCCCGTCGCTCAGGTTCTCGGCGCGGATCCCGACGACGGGCGCCTTCCCGTCCTTGCCCGCGGTCAGGGCGCGGTACGACTGCGCCACCGGGAGGGAGAACGCCGCGGCCTTCAGCGTGGTGCCGCCGTCCGCGAGGGTCGCCTTCACGAAGTTCATCGGAGGCGTGCCGATGAAGGCGGCGACGAACAGGTTCGCGGGCTGCTCGTAGACCTCGAGCGGCGTCCCGACCTGCTGGAGCTTG
>CALMDF010000257.1 GCA_937864895.1 uncultured Holophagales bacterium
TCTGGGGCCTCGCGCCGACCCTGGCGATGGCGCTCGGTCCGGCCGCGGGCGGAGTGCTGTCGTGGCTCGGCGGCCCGGGCGCGGCCTTCCTCGGAACGGCCCTCCTCTTCCTCGTCGCCCTGGGCCTCATGGTCCCCGTCGGCGAGCCGCGCCACCTACCGTCGGCGCCGGCCCGGGGAGTCTTTCCGCGCAGGGCCCTCCTGCCCTGCGCCGTGCTTTTCCTCTCGTCGCTCTCCTACGGGGCGATCGTCGCGTTCGTGCCGGTGGAGCTGGGCTCGGGAGCGGGCCGGACCGGCGCCTGGTTCACCGTCTACGCCCTCTCGATCCTCATCGTCCGGCCGTTCGCGGGGCGGCTCTCCGACCGGCACGGGCGGCGGGCCGTCGTCATCCCGGGGCTCCTCGTCGGGGCGGCGGGCGTCGCGCTGACGGGCCTCGCCCGGGGGCCCTTCGCGCTGGCGGCCGCGGCGATCCTCTACGGGGTCGGAATCGCGGGCCTGTCGTTCCCCGCGCTGACGGCCTGGACCGTCGACCGCTCGGGCGAGGCGCGCGGCGCCGCGATGGCCGCCTTCTACGGCTCCTACGACCTGGCGATTGCGCTCGGCGCCTTCGCGCTCGGGCCGGTCTACGAGCGGTTCGGGTTCGCCGCGGTGAACCTCGCCGGGGCCGCGGGAATCGTGGCTGCCGCCGTCCTCGCGAGCCTCGTTCCGGCCGGCCCCGGCGCCCCGGCGGCGGGGCCCGGGAATCCGGGACCCCTCCCGGCGCGTTAGGCTGCCTTGATGAACGTTTCCAGCCTCGCACTCCTGTTCGGCGGCCTCCTCGTCCTCACCGGTGTCGGCGGGTACGCCGCCTACCAGACTCCCACCGCCCTGATCCCGGTCGCGTTCGGAGTCCTCCTGGGGATCTGCGGTCTCGTGGCGCGAAAGGAGAACCTCCGGAGGCACGCGATGCATGCGGCGGCGCTCGTCGCGCTCATCGGGTTCCTCCCGTCCGCGTCGGGGCTCCTCGGGATCCCGGACCTCCTCGCGGGCCAGGCGGCCCGGCCGGCTGCGGTCGTCCTCCGGAGCGTCATGGCGCTCCTCTGCCTCGGATTCCTGGTCGTGGCCGTCCGGTCCTTCATCGCCGCGCGCCGGGCGCGAGCCGCCTGACGGCCGCCTGAAAACGCGGGCCGGCGGCGTCACGCTCGCCCCGAATCGGTGTAGCGTTGAGCACGTGAGGCTCGCGAGCGCGGCCCTCGAGACGCCGGTCGGGCGGCTCCTCGTCGTCTCCTGGGACGGCCGGCTCTGCGCCCTCGCCTTCGACGCCGACGCCCTCTCGACGCGCCAGCACCTCCTGGCGAGGTTCGGGACCGACCTCTTCCCGTCGCACCGCGACCCGGGCGGCATCGTCTCGCGCCTCCGCGCCTACTTCCGCGGCGACCTCGAGGCCCTCGAGCCGGTCGAGGTCGACCTGGCCGGGACGCCGTTCCAGGAACGCGTCTGGGCGGAGCTGCGGCGAATCCGGCCCGGCTCGACGCGCGCCTACGCCGACGTGGCGGCCGCCATCGGCGAGCCTAGGGCGCTTCGGGCGGTCGGGATGGCGGCGGCGTCGAACCCGGCCGTGATCGTCGTCCCCTGCCACCGGGTCCTCGCCCGGGACGGGAGCCTCCACGGCTTCTCCGGCGGAATCGAGAGGAAGCGCTGGCTCCTCGTCCACGAGGGTGCGCTCCTGGCCTGAACGCGGGGCGAGCTAAAATCCTCCGCTCGGGCGCATCGCGCCCGCACCCCGATCGAGGAGAAAACGCATGAAGAGCACCGTCCGGACGACGTTCGCCGCCGCCGTCATCGCCGCCCTCGCCGCCGCCCCGGCCTTCGCCGCCACGAAGTACGGAAAGGGAGTCTCCGAAGCGACCCCCGTCAAGCTCTCCGACCTGATGGCGAAGCCGGACGACTTCGTCGGCAAGGTCGTGAAGGTGGAGGGGCTCATCACCGAGGTCTGCCCGAAGCGCGGCTGCTGGATCAACGTCGCCGGCGACAAGGAGTTCCAGACGATCCGGATCAAGGTCGAGGACGGCGTCATCGTCTTCCCGATGACCGACAAGGGGAAGAAGGTCGTCGCCGAGGGGACCTTCGCGAAGACGGAGCTGACGAAGGAGCAGGCGGTCGCGAAGGCGAAGCACGAGTGCGAGGAGAAGGGGACCAAGTTCGACCCCGCCTCCGTCACCGGCCCGGCGACCGTCTACCAGATCCAGGGGACCGGCGCCGTCGTCGACTGAGCCCGGCCCGGTCTTGAACTGGCGGAAGCTCAACAACGTCCTCCACCGCGACCTCGGGTACCTCGCGGCCGGGCTGACGCTCGTCTACGTGATCTCCGGGGTCGCCCTGAACCACCGTCACCACTGGAACCCGACCTGGAAGCTCCAGGTGGAGACGCGGACCTTCGAGCCGGTCCCGGTCTCCGACCGCGACACGATGGCGGCGGCTCTCGTCGAGCGCCTCGCGCTCCCGGGGCCGCCGAAGTCGTCCTTCCGCTCGGCCCCGCACCTCGTCGAGCTCTTCTACGAGGGGTGGAGCGTGAAGGCCGACGCGATGGCCGGCACGGCGACCATCGAGAGGCCACGCGGCCGATTCGCCCTCCGGGAGATGAACTTCCTTCACCTGAACGAGCCGAAGGGGCTCTGGACCTGGGCCGCCGACGTCTACGCCGTGATCCTCGGCTTCCTCGCGATCTCGGGCCTCTTCGTCCTGAAAGGGAAGAACGGCCTTTCCGGGCGCGGCAAGTGGCTCGCGGGGCTGGGCGTCGTCCTCCCGCTCGTCGCGCTCTTCTTCCTCCTCTGGCGCCCCGGGGATTCCGGCCCGCGCGGCGAGGGCGAAGGGGAAGGCCGGGGCGGAGGGCGGCACCGGGGCGAGGGGCGCCCGGAG
Organism: uncultured Holophagales bacterium; assembly: GCA_937864895.1. Taxonomy (GTDB): domain Bacteria; phylum Acidobacteriota; class Thermoanaerobaculia; order UBA5066; family UBA5066; genus UBA5066. The sequence continues at coordinate 2,898 of CALMDF010000257.1, forward strand.
GCGGGGACGCCGAGGTGAGTCGAACGGCGCGCACTCTCGCGACGCGCCTCCTGGCCTCGCGCTGGTAGACTGAGCCGTTCTTCGTCGAGTCTTCCCGGGGAGGCGACAGATGCCGACGAATGCGTCCAGCCGCGCAGTGCGCGCCATCTCGCGGATGCCGTCGTCCGACCTCTCGCTGCTCCTCCAGGTGAGCCGCGCGCTCGCGGCGTCGCTCGACCTGGAGGACGTCCTCCAGACGGCCATCGAGAGCGCGGTGCGGGCGCTCGGCCTCGACACGGGGGCGATCTACCTCCTCGACGGCGGCGACCTGCTCCTCGGGGCGACGACCCCCCCGCTGCCCCCTGAGGTCCCGGACGTGTTCCGACGCGAGCCGCTCGACCGCCATCCCCACGTCGGTCGCTGCCTGGCGGAACGCGAGCCGGTGGCGCTCGACGACTGGACCTCGGCCGAGATGACCGAGGCCGAGAGGGCCGTGTGCGAGGGCCGCGGCCTGCGCTCGATCCTGTACGTGCCGCTCACCGTGGCCGACGAGGCGGTGGGGGCTTTCATCGTGGGCTCCGTCGGGGCGACCCGCGCGTTCGCCGGGAAGGACGTGGACCTCTGCCGCGCCCTGGCTCACGAGATCGGGCTCGCTCTCGCGAATGCCCGCCTCTACGAGTCCCTGCAGCGGTCGCACGAGGAGCTCGCGCGGGCCTACGACGCGACGATCGAGGGGTGGTCGCTCGCGCTCGAGATGCGGGACGACGAGACGCAGGGGCACGCCCTTCGCGTCGCGGACCTCGCGGTGGAGCTGGGGCGCGCCGTGGGGCTCACGGGAGAGGACCTCG
>CALMDF010000258.1 GCA_937864895.1 uncultured Holophagales bacterium
ACCTCGCGGGGCTCGTCCTGACGTCCGAGGCGGGCCCCGCGACGGCCGTCCTCGGGTCCCTCGCCCTCGCGATCCCGATCGCCGTCGTCGGCGGGCTCCTCGCCCTCTCGGCGTTCCACCGGCGACGGCTCCTCTGGGTCGGCCTCCTCGCGGCGGCCGCCGTCGGCTCGATCCTCGTCATGGGCCTGGCGCCGGTCGGACCCCAGACGACCCTCTTCCTCCTCGGCTTCGGCGCGCCGCTCGCGGCGGCCGGCGTCTTCCTCGCGAAGGACCTCCTCGCCTCGGCCGTGTCGCTCTTCGGCGCGACGCTCCTCCTCGGGCTCCTCCCCCTCCTCCGCGCCTTCGAGGGGCCGGCGCTCCACGGCACGGCCGCGGCCCTCGTCATCCCCCTCTTCGTCCTCCTCGCGCTCGCCGTCGCCGGCCTCGCGACGCGCCGCTCCGTCGAGTACCGCTACGAGGACCTCGCCCCGCACGTGAAGCGGATCGCCGAGCGCGAGAGGGTGAAGGCCGAGATCGACGCGGCGAACCGGATCCAGGCCGCGCTCCTCCCTCCGCGCGACCCCCAGCTCCCGGGGGTCGTCGTCGCGTCGCACTACCGGGCCGCGACCGAGATCGGCGGCGACTACTTCGACTTCCTCCCGCTTCCCGGAGGCCGGATCGGCCTCGCCTTCGGCGACGTGGCCGGCCACGGCCTGACGAGCGGCATCGTGATGGCGATGGCGAAGTCGGCCCTCCTCGTCCAGGCCGGGCACGACCCCTCCCCGGTCCGCGTCATGGAGGTCCTGAACGAGATCGTGAGGAAGACGGCGCCGAAGCGGATGCTCATGACGTTCTTCTTCGGCGTCCTCGACCCCGAAACGGGCAACCTCCGCTACTGCTCGGCCGGGCACCTCGACCCGTACGTCGTGAGGAACGGGGGCGGTTCCGTCGAGCCGCTCTCGGCGTGGGGCTTCCCCCTCGGCGTGAGGCGCCGCGAGCCGTTCGTCGAGCACGTCGCCCGCCTCCACCCCGGGGACCGCCTCGTCCTCTACAGCGACGGCCTCATCGAGGCCCTCGACGACGACGGCGAGCCGTTCGGCTTCTCCCGCTTCGAGGACGTCCTCCGGGACGCCGCGACGGACGGGGCTGGCGAGATCCGCCAGGCTCTCCTCTCGGCCGTGAAGCGCTTCACGAGGAACCGGCCCCCCGAGGACGACCAGACGCTCGTCGTCCTCTCGATGGGAGCGCGGCAGGAGGCGGCGGCGGAAGCCGTCGCCTGAGCGGCGCTCACCCCTCGCGCCGCACGGCCTTCTGCTCCTCGAGCTCTTCCAGCGTCCGCGGCCCGTCGTCCTTCAGGAGGCGCGAGAGGGCGCGGTCCGCGAAGAGGAGGGTCGCTTCGGCGGCGTCCGGGAGCTCGGGCGCCTCACTTCGGCGCGAGCTTGAGGACGAAGTAGATCGCCGCGTGGATCCCGCCCGCCCAGACGAGGGCGAACGCGAGGAGACCCCAGGGCCTCTTCTGCGAGTGGGCGACCATCGCCGCGCCGCCGCCGGGGAGGAGCCTCACGACGGCCGACTTTCCCCGGGGGTGCTTCGGGACGAGACCGCCGCGCGCGGCGTCCCAGATCCCGATCGCCGTGACGGTCTGGCCCGGCGCGACGATCTTCTCCTTCAGCGTGCACGAGGCGAGCTCCGAGGCGGAGGCGCCCCCCGTCCGCATGTCCTTCCTCACCGAGCCGTCGTCGTCGGCCATCGCGTCGTCCATCAGCGAGATCATCGCGCCGAGCTTCGCGAGCCCCATCTCCTCGAACTCGGACGACGACGCATGGCGAACGGCCCTCTCGAAGGCCTCCGGGCCCTCGAGCTGCTGCTCCTCGAACTCGGTCAGCAGGCTGAACCCGAGGAGGCGGACTTCTCCCCGCGACGAGCGGATGACCGAAGGCGCGAGCGCGAAACCCGCCATTGCCGACGCGCTGGGATTCGTGCGGCCCCGGGAGTCGACGGTCGTGGGGTTCTTGGCGTCGTACTCGTAGGCGACGCAGGGCCGGCCGCTGAACGGCGCCGCGAGAGTCGCGCCGAGCGGCTCGATCGGGCCCCATACGGCCTCTTCCTTTCCGTCTTCGAGCGGCAGGCCCTCCTCGGCGGCCTTCAGGGCGCCGGCGTCGCCGCTCCCGAAGATCACCGCCTTCACCTGGGAAACGACCATGACGAGGCCGAGGGACCCCATCCCCGCGAGAATGAGCGCGGGGAAGGCCTCGATCTTTCCCCAGAGCAGCCAGAGGTAGCCGCCGAAAAGGCCGAGCATGACGACCGCGGCGATGGCGCAGCTCTTCTTCATCATGGTTGCGACTCCTTCAGGCTCCCCGCGGCGCCTGTGTTCCGGGGCTCACGAGCCCGCGGTCCGGTCTCCTGGGTTTTGGCGACGGAGTCTACCCAATCGGCATATCGTTTCGGGCGCGGCCGCCGCCGCGGGAGGACGCCATGGAATACCGCAACCTGGGACGCTCGGGCCTGAAGGTCTCCCCTCTCTGCCTCGGCACGATGATGCTCGGCCGCTGGGGCAACACCGACGAGGCCGAGTGCGTCTCGATCGTCCACCGCGCCCTCGACGCCGGGATCAACTTCATCGACACGTCGAACAACTACGGCGAGGGCTCGTCCGAGGAGATCGTCGGGAAGGCGCTCGCGGGGAGGCGCAGCCAGGCCGTCCTCGCGACGAAGGTCTGGTCGCGGATGGGCCCGGGGCCGAACGAGCAGGGGCTCTCGAGGAAGGCGATCCAGGAGCAGGTCGAGGCGAGCCTTCGCCGGCTCGGGACCGACGTCCTCGACCTCTACCAGATCCACCGCCCCGACCGGACGACGCCGTGGGAGGAGACCCTGTCGGCGCTCTCCGACCTCGTCCGGCAGGGAAAGGTCCGCTACGTCGGCTGCTCGACGAGCCACGCCACCGACCCGGGCATCAGCCCGTGGACGGTGCGCCTCGAGGCCTGGGAGATCGTCGAGACCCTCTGGCTCTCGGAGAGGCACGGCTGGGAGCGGTGGGTCTCGCTCCAGCCCCCCTACTCGATCCTCCGCAGGACCATGGAGGTCGACCACTTCCCGGTCACGCAGCGCTTCGGCCTCGGGAACCTGGTCTGGAGCCCGCTCGAGGGCGGCTGGCTCACGGGCAAGTACCGGAAGGGGCAGGCCAACCCGCTCGACACGCCGCGCGCGGTGAAGTGGGTCGGCGACCTCGGCAACCCGAAGTTCGCCCGGCGGATCGAGGTCGTGGAGGACCTGCTCCGGCTCGCGGAGGAGAAGGGGACGTCGCTCGCGCGCTTCGCGCTGAAGTGGACCCTCCGTCACCCGGCCGTCACGTCGACCATCATCGGGCCCCGGACGATGGATCAGCTCGAGGACGCCGTCGCCGCGCTCGACGTGACCGTCACCGACGAGGACGCCGCCCGCGTGGACGAGCTCGTCCCGCCGGGGACGAGCGCCCTGTAGCGCCGGAGCCGGCGCCTCGAGACCGGCCGGGAGCCGGCCTCAGCTGGCTCCGCCGGAATCGCCTCCCGAAGGCGCGCCGCCCCCCTGCTGGCGACTGCCCCCGCGCCCGCGCCGGCGGCGTCGACGGTTCGCCCCTTCGCGTCCGGCGCCGGCCTCGGCCGGGCCTTGCGCGCCCTCAGGACGCGGCTGCGGGTTCGGCTGCGGACGAGGTTCCTGCGGCCTCGGCCCGCCCCCCTGCTGCGGCGGCGTTCCCGCGGCTCCTTCGGGCCGGGGCCGGTCCTGCGGAAGCCGGTCACCCCGGGGCCGGTCCCCGCGAGGGCGATCGCCCCGCGGGCGATCCCCCCGGGGCCGATCGCCGCGCGGCGGCCTGTCCCCGGCCGGCCGCGACGCTCCCTGCTGCGGCCCGGCCTGCGCGGGGGCCTGGACCGGAGCCTTCGCCTCGCCTGCCGGTGCGCCCTTGGGGCGTCCGGCGCGTCCGCGACCGCGGCGGCGCTTCTACCCCCGCCCTTTGCCTGCC
>CALMDF010000259.1 GCA_937864895.1 uncultured Holophagales bacterium
CAGCGCCTTCGCCCGGTCCGGGTGGATCCAGAGCACCTGCTCCGGCGCGATCTCGTTCAGGATCGGGTTGTTGAGCGACTGCCCGTGCGCCAGCGTCGCGGTCTTGGCGAAGAGCAGTGTGAAGGCGTCGCCCGTCGGAGCCGCCTTCGGCTCGTAGGGAGGGAGGCTCGGGAGCCCGGCCTTCTTCAGGACCTCGCTCTCGATCTCGATCTTGCCGGAAGGGGTCGGGAACCTGAGCTGGTCGCGCGGGATCAGCTTCGGTGTTTTCGACACATCGGCCAGGGCGACCACTCCCTCCTCGCGCATCTCGGCGACGGTGACGCCCGTCCCCTCGAGCTGGAGATTCCAGATTTCCTCGATGGTCTCGAAGTCGAGCGCTTCCTTGATGCCCATGCGGCGCAGGATCTCGCGGAAGATCCACCACGCCGGGCGGCTGTCGAAGCGCGGCGCGATCGCCTGGTCGCGCATGGCGATCACCGGGACCGGGCCGGGCAGGCCGGCCAGGATGTTGGCCCGTTCGAGGTAGGTCGACTCGGGCAGGATGACGTCGGAGTACCAGCCCGTCTCCGAGTAGCGGACGTCGATGGAGACGAGCAGCTTCAGCTCGTCCATCGCGCGCTTCATCGCCTCGGCGTCGGGCATGCCGGTGAGGGGGTCGTGGCGGTAGGCGAAGTAGGCGCCGATGCCGTAGGGCTGCGCGGTCTCCATGGCGGCGAACACCTGGTGCAGTACGCCGATGCCGGGGTCCCACGACGGCCGGGAGGTGCCGGCGCCGTCCACGCGCGGCTCGGTGACGGCAGGGACACGCGAAGCCAGCGGTTTCAGGCCCTTGCGGCCGTAGAACTCGGGCTGCTTGGCGATGAGGCAACCGCCGGGGACCTCGATGTTGCCCATCAGGGCATTCAGGATCAGCGCGCTGCGGGTGACGTGGAACGACTGCTTGTGACGCGCCGACATCCAGCCGGGGTGGAAGATCACCTTCGGCGCCTGGCCGGCGATCTCCTTCACGAAGGCGCGGAGCTCGGCGGCGGGAACCCCGGTGTGGGCTTCCTGCCATTCCGGCGTCGTCTCCCTCACCGCCTCGCGCAGGGCGTCGATGCCGGTCACGAAGCGTTCGACGAACTCCTTGTCGTAGCTCTCGGTCTTCAGGATCTCGTGGATGAGGGCGAGGTTCAGCGCGTAGTCGCTGTTGGGCCTCACCTGCCAGTAGCGGGTGGCCTTGCAGGCCGTAACGGTCGCGCGCGGGTCGATGTAGGTGACGCGCATCCCGTTCGCCACGGCGGCCATGAAAGCCTTGGCTTCCTTGACCATGAGCGACTCGACGATGTTGCGGCCGTAGAGAACGAGGTGCTTCGTGTTGGCGTAGTCGAAGACGAGCCCGGCCGACGGGAAGCCGTAGATCGAGCGCCCGGCGTTGTGGGCGTTGCCGTTGCAGGCGGCGTCGTGGTTGAAGTAGTTCGGCGAGCCGAGCGCCTTCACGAAGGTCCGGGTCAGGTCGGCGAAGCAGCCGCCGCGATCGGAGAGCGCGATGCCGCGCGGGCCGAAGGCTTCGATCGTTTCCTTCAGCTTGTCGGCAACGTAATCGAGAGCTTCGTCCCAGGACGCCCGCCTCCACTGGCCGCTGCCCCGCGGCCCCTTGCGGATGAGCGGCGTCTGCGGCCGCTGGTCGTCGGACTCGAAGGAGAGGCCGGCCGCCCCCTTCGCGCAGAGGCTGGCGCCGATGGCCTCGTCGTGCGGATTTCCCTGGATCCAGGTCACCCGGCCGTTCTCGACCGTCACTTCCATCGGGCAGCGCACGGCGCACATGCCGCACATGCTGAAGACCTTGCGCCGGCCAGGGGCGCCCACGCCGCGGACGTTCGGTGCCATGGTGGTACTCATCGCAGTCTCCTTGCCTCCGGTCGTCGAGAAGGCTCGTGGCTCGCGTCGGAACGTCCGCGGCGGGTAGGCCCGGCTACAGGTCCCTCAGGGGGCCTTGGGAAGCAGCATCCGGTCGGGGGTGAGCTCGTAGGTCCAGGGCGATCCCGAGTTCTTCCAGCCGTTCACGAGCCGCTGGCCGACGAAGAGGCTGTCGGGGTTCTTGACCGCGTCTCCCTCCATGCCGTCGGTGATGTTGTAGACGTTCGTGAACCCGGCCTTGGCGAGCATGTTCGCGGCGATCGCGCTGCGCCCGCCGGACCGGCACATCACCAGGAGAGTGTCCTTCGGCTTGGCCACCTCGCTCACCCGGGAGACGAAGTCGGGGAGGAGCGCCATCGGGAACTTCCCCCTGGCGGCGTCCCACTCGTACGACTGAGAGGCGACGGGGATCTTCCAGGCCATGGCGGGATGGCCGACGTAGAGGTACTCCTCGGGGGTCCGGACGTCGAGGATCTTCACCTTGTCGGGCGCGGCCTTCCACATTTCGTAGGCCTCCTTCGCCGTCACGTAAAGCCCCAGGACCGTCTGCTTCTCCTTGATGATCTTCGAGGGTGTCGTCATCTGTTCTCCATTCTGTTCACGCGTCAGTCGTCGAAATCGCCGTCCAGGAAGGACAGGACTCCCTTCGAG
>CALMDF010000260.1 GCA_937864895.1 uncultured Holophagales bacterium
AGCGAGAAGAGCCGGCGGTCCAGGAGCGGGAGCGTCGCCACCTCGTCGTAGTTGCCGTCCCAGAGGACGGCCCTCGCCTTCGTCGAGATCGTCGCGAAGCCCCCGGCCGGGGAGACGGCCGCCGCGACCTGCCCCTCGAGAACGTCCAGCTCGCGCCCCCCCGGGAAGGACCAGATCCGGACCGTTCCGTCGGACGAGCCGCTCGCGAGGAGCCCGCCGTCCGAGGAGAACGAGAGGGTGTTCACGCTCGCCGCGTGCCCCTCGAAGGCACCGTCCGGCGCGAACGAGGGGACCCTCCAGAGACGGATCGAAGCGTCCTGTCCGCACGTGACGAGCATTTCCCCGTCCGCCGTGAAGACGGCGCGCTGGGCGTGCTTTCCGTGCGCGTCGAGAACCGCGATCGGATCGGCCATCGTCGTCCTCCTCGCCCGGGTGCCTGTGACGGTTCACCGTGAGCTTACGCGCGCCCCCACCCGGCGGCGACCCCCCGCCCCGACGGTTCCCCCGGCCCCCCCCGGGGGCTAAACTGCCCTATTCCGCACCGAGGTGCCGAGCATGGCCGACGAGCCCGGAACCCGCCCGACCCCGCTCTCCCGACGAGCCTTCCTCGCGGCGTGCGCGCCGGCCGCCGCGTCGTGCGCCCGCAGGAGGGCGGGGCCGCCCGGACCGGAGCCCGTCCCGGTGCCTCTCGACCGCCTCCCGGCCGGCGTCCGCGTCACCGTCAGCGTCGCCGGCCGGCCCGTCGAGCTGCTGCGCACCGGAACCGGGGTCACCGCGCGCTCCCTCCTCTGCACGCACCAGGGGTGCGAGGTCTCCTGGTCGGAGCCGGAGGGCGCTTACACGTGCCCGTGCCACGAGGGAAAGTTCGACGCCGAGGGCCGGCCAAAGGAGGGGCCGCCCCCGAAGCCGCTCCTCCTCCTCCCGGTGCGGGTCGAGGGCCCGCTCGTCCTCGTCGGTCCGTAGGCGCCCATGGCCCTGCCCGCTCTCATCGTCACCGGGGCGTCCGGCTTCGTCGGCCGGCACCTCCTCGAGTCGCTCGCGGAGGACTACCGGATCTTCGGCATCGCGCGCCGCTCCCAGCTCCGGTGCGGCGCCCCCGTCCACCCGAACATCACCTGGTTCCAGGTCGACATCGGAGAGCGCGAGCCCCTCGGCGAGGTCTTCCGGATGATCCGGCTCCTCGGCGGGGCCGGGACGCTCGTCCACCTCGCGGCGCACTACGATTTCACGGGCGAGGAGCACCGCGAGTACCAGAGGACGAACGTCGAGGGGCTCCGGAACACTCTCGACTTCTCCCGTGAGCTCGGCGTGAGGCGATTCGTCTTCTCGAGCTCCGTCGCCGCGTGCCGGCTTCCGGCCCCGGGCTCGGCGCTGAACGAGGACAGCCCGCCCGACGGCGAGCACATCTACGCGCGGACCAAGGCCGTCGGCGAGGCGATGGTGAAGGAATACGCGGAGTCCTTCACGTCGACCATCGTGAGGTTCGCGGCGCTCTTCTCCGACTGGTGCGAGTACCCGCCGCTCTTCATGTTCCTCTCGACCTGGCTCTCCCCCGCCTGGAACCGCAGCATCCTCGGCGGCCGGGGCGATTCGGCGATCCCCTACCTGCACGTCAAGGACGTCGTCGCGGCCCTCCGCCTCGTCCTCGAGAAGGCCCCCGGAGATCTCGCCCCGGGCGAGGTGCTCATCGCGAGCCCCGACGGCAGCACGAGCCACCGCGAGCTCTTCGAGGAGGCGACCCGGGACTTCGAGGGGGAGCCGCGCAGGCCGATCCTGATGCCGCGTCCCCTCTGCGGCCCGGGGATGTGGGCGCGGGCGCTCCTCGGCCGGTTCACGGGGGACATGCCGTTCGAGCGGCCCTGGATGGCGAGCTACATCGACCGCAGGATGACGATCGACGCGAGCCGCACCCGGGCGCGGCTCGCCTGGGCCCCCCGGCCCCGCCTCGAGCTCCTCCGCCGGCTCCCCTTCCTCATCGAGAACCTCAAGACCGACCCCCTCGAGTGGAACCAGCGGAACCGGGCCGCCATGAAGGAGGTCCACTTCCCCTCGAATCTCCGGCTCCACCGGCTTCTCGAGAGGCACGAGGACGAGGTCATCTCCGCCTACCACGGTCACCTCGTCGGGCCGCACGGGCCGATCCGCTTCGCGAACTACCAGCGGATCAACGAGGCCGAGCACGACTGGAACCACCGCGTCGTCTTCGGCCACCTGAAGAACGCCGTCCGCACGCGCGACAAGGTGGTCCTGCTGTCGTACTGCCGGCAGCTCGCGGCGCGCCGCTTCAACCAGGGTTTCGAGGCCGACGAGCTCTGCGGCGCCCTCCTCGTCCTGAACCTCGTGATTCACCGCGTCGTGAGGCGGGATCCGGAGGCGAGGGGAATGCGCCAGGAGCTCCTCGACTACGTCACGGGGCCGCTCCGCCTCGGCTGCGACGAGATTCAGGAGGTCTTCGACGAGCTGACCGCGGCGCAGTCACGCCAGGAACGCTCCGGCGCGCCCCCGGCGGACGGCCGGGACGGCTGAAGGGCCCGGTTCCGCCGCCGCGTCAGGCCGGTTTCGCCCGGATCCGCCGCGACAGGACGAACGTCGCGACTCCCATCACCGTGTCCCCGGCTTCCTGCAGCGGCACGGACCAGGCGTCCACGCCGGTCATCCACATCGCGACGAGTAATGCGACGGC
>CALMDF010000261.1 GCA_937864895.1 uncultured Holophagales bacterium
CGGCAAAAGGCGGACATTGATGGCAGGGTCGGGGTCCGGGGCCGTCGCCCCGGACGCCGGAACGTGGGTCCGGCGGCGTTCGGTGCGGGGCGGGCCGGGGCTTCATCGTCCCGGGACGACGCGGGAGGTGGCTCGGTGACCAGGAACGGGCGGGTTCTCCAGGCCACGCAGCCGAGGCGGAAGAAGGTTCTCTACTTCGCCCCGAGCCGGGCGCACTCGGACGGGCTCCTCTCGACGCTCGCCGAGATCCCCGGAGCCGTCCGGACCCGGGAAGAGGGATGCACGACCCTGCGCTTCGGAGACGTCTCCTTCCGCTTCGTCCTGAGACAGGACCCGGTGGAGGCGCACGAGGCTCTCCACCACGGCTACTTCAACCTCGTCGTCCTCGACCTGAGGGCCATGAGGGGACCGGCGGCCCGGCTCGAAGAGCAGTACGAGCGGACCATGCGCCTCCTAGACCTGATGGACGAGGAACCGGACGTCGAGCTGCGGTACGGCTTCCACCGGATCCTCGCGCTCGTCTCCGGCCCCGACTCCGTCCGGGTCGACGACGTCATCCGGCAGCTCGGGACACGGGGCGTCGGCGGGGTCCTTCGCGACACCTCGACCTGCTTCCTGAACCGCGACTGCGAGCGTCTTCCCACGCCGGCGGAGTTCGGCCGGACCGTGGCCGGCGAAATGGTCCGCCTGACGACGTCGGGCAGGAAGGGGGCGAGAGCCCTCTGCGCCTCCGGCGGGGGGATCACCGGCCTCTACTTCGAGATGGGCGCCCTGAAGTGCCTCTCCGACTGCCTCCCGCCCGGGGCTCTCAACGCCTTCGACATGTACTTCGGGATCAGCGCGGGGGCGGTTCTCACGGGCATGCTCGCGAACGGCTACTCGATCGACGAGTTCATGGCCGGGATCTCGGGGCAGGGGGGCGAGAGGATTCCGAAGGTCGACCTCTCCCTGCTCAAGGTCTCCTACCTGAGCCTCGAAGGACTCGCCCTGCCCTTCGAGAACGCCTTCCGGGGCCTGGCGTCGACGATGGGAGACCTCCTTCGGGGCCGCGCCCGCCCGTCGCTCTCCTCCCTCTTCCTCGACTACAGCGACCTCGTCGCCGCGCCGTTCACTGCCGACGGTTACGAGGCGATGCTCCGGACGCTCTTCTCCCGCCCCGGATCGACGAACGACTTCCGAAAGCTCCGGCGCCCCCTCTTCATCGGCGCCACCGACCAGGACGCCCGGGAGCACGTCCTGTTCGGTGACCCGGGCTTCGACGACGTCCCGATAAGCCGGGCCATCCAGGCCTCCCTGAGCATCAACCCGGCGTTCGGCTCGACGAAGATCGGCGAGAGGTACTACGTCGACGGGGCCGTGACGCGGACCTCCAACTTCACCGAAGCCATCCGGAAGGGAGCGGACCTGATCCTGGTACTGGACCCGCTCGCCCCGTACGTCTCCAAGGGAGCCGCCGGCTACGCGAGCCGCCGCGGCCTCCTGTACAACGCCGACCAGGACATCCGGACCGCCTCCTACACCCGGTTCGAGACGGCGCGCCACTGGGTCACGAGACAGCGCCCCGACGTGAGCCTCTACGCGTTCCTTCCGGCGAACCGGATCCGGAGGATCATGTCCGTCAACCCGATGGACCATCGCCCGTACCTGCCCATCTGGCGCGGGGCCTACCTCTCGACGCTCCAGAGGATCCGCCTGCTCCGGCACCGGATGTGCGGGGACCTCGCGACCCACGGGCTCGCTCTCGACATCACCAGGGCGGAGGCCGTGGCCGCCCGCCTCGAGGCCACGCCTCAGGCCGCTTTCGCGGACTTCTTCCCGGACGGAAAGGTGAACGTCGTCCGGGGGATGAAACCCGAGAGGGCGATGCGGCTCGCGGGCGGTCCGCCCGACGAGGAGGTCGTCTGCCGGGCCGGCGAGGCCCGGGCGGCTCTCGCCCGACCCTGACGATTCAGCCCGGGGGCATGATCCGGAAACGGACTCCGACGACGACCGTGGCCGGGGCTGCGATCGCCTTCCCTCGGAGGCTCGCGGGAACGAACGCGAGCTGTCTCCGCGCCGCCTCGACGACGACCTCGTCGACGTCCGGGGCCACGCCTCTCACGACCCGGATCTCACCGACGCTTCCGTCCGACTGGACGAGGACCCGGAGCTCCACGCGGCCCTGCAGCCCGGCGTGACGGCGCACGAGTCCTTCGGGAAACTCCGGCCTCACGTCGGTCGTTCGGACCGGAGGGATCGCGCCCGGCGGAAGCGCGGGGGGAACGGTTGGCGAGGGAACGGCGGTGGGGGCAGGGGTGGGGCTCGGCTCGGGCGTCGGCGTCTCGGGTGGCGGCACGGGGGCCGGCGTCGGGGACGGGCCCTCCTCGCTCGGGGGCGACGGTGTCTGCTCGACGACGACGATGGACCCCGGCTCGGGCCCGGGCACCGGGGAAGCCGTCGGGAGAGAGGCCGGCTCCGGGGTCGGGACGACGTCCGCGGGCCTTGGGGGAGCCGCCCACGGGAGGCGAGGCCCGATCTTGTCCCAGACGACGAGCGCGAGGACGACCGAGTTGGCGCCGAGAAAAAGGACGAGGAGAAGGACGAGCCCGGACCGGCGTGGAGCCGGCGCGGAGTCCGCGCCCGGCCGCGAGCGCGGGCCGGCGGGGCGAGCGGGAGCCGGCGGCGCGGCCGGAACGGCGAAAACGGGCTGGGGCACCGCGACCGTTGCGGCGTCGCCGACCTCCGAGGCGACCGCCGGGAGAAGAGCCGCACGCAGCGCCGTCGCGAACGCCCCGCAGCTCTCGAACCGGTCGGCCGGCTTCTTGGCGAGGACCCGCTCGAAGACGGCGTCCACGGCAGGCGGCAGGTCGGGCCGGAGCGACGACGGAGCGGGTGGAGACTGGCCGACGATCCGCATCATCACGACCGCCGGCGCCGCGTTCGGGCCCCACGGGAGCTGGCCCGCCAGCATCCTGTAGGCGAGAACCCCGAGGGAGAACTGGTCGGACCCCGGGGTCAGGGCTTCGCCGCGCGCCTGCTCCGGGGACAGGTACATCGGCGTCCCCATGAGCGTCCCGGCCGCAGTCAGGCCGGAGGAGTCGGCCATGCTCTTGGCGAGGCCGAAATCGCCCAGGACGATCCGGCCGCTCTGGTCGAAGAGGACGTTCACCGACTTGATGTCGCGGTGGATGATTCCCTGCTCGTGGGCGGCGTCGAGGGCCGAAGCCAGATCGGCGACCCAGTCGCAGACGGTCTCCGTCGGCGGCGGCGGCCCTTCGTCGAGACGCGAGGCGAGCGTACCGCCCGAGAGGTACGGCATCTCGATGTACGCGACCCCGTCGTCCACGCCGAAGCCGAAGATGTGGAGGATGTTCGGGTGCTCGAGCCGTGCCGCGGTCTTCGCCTCGCGGCGGAACCGCGCGTCGAACTCCGGGAGGCTCGAGATCGTCTCCTTGACGACCTTTATCGCGACGCGCCGCTCGAGGGTGACGTCGACCGCCTCCCAGACCTCGGCCATGCCACCCTCGCCCAGCTTCCTCACGAGTCGGCAGTTGCCAAGGCGGACGCCTTCGGCGAGACGCATTACTTCAACGTCCCCCCCTCGAACCACCCGGGACCGTCATGAGATCTACGGAGCGGCCGCCCCACACCTCACTCGAGGGTTACGGTCGCCCGCCATCCCCCGAGCGCGATCTCGTCTCCGTGCCAGAGCCGCACCCTCGTGACGACCGCACCGTTCACCGTTGACCCGTAACGGCTTCCGACGTCCTCGAGCCAGTAGGACGGCCCCCCCTCCCGGATGATCCGCGCGTGCTGCCGGGAAACACCGGGCAGCCGGACGATGACGTCGTTTTCCCGCGCCGCGCCGATCGTGATGACCGGTCCGTCGAGCATGTAGATCTCGCCCATGTTGTCGAGGAGGTGCGGACCTACCGCGCCGCGTGGGGAAGGCTCTCTCACGCCTGTGGACTTCGGGGGGGGGAAGGCCATTGCCCAAGGATACCTGCGTCCGAGCCGTCGTGCACGCCCTCGGGAAGGGGGGCGGAGAGGGGTGCCACGGGGGTTCCCTCCCCGTTCCGGGCCGCGCGGGCCTCATTGACACCCCACGACCCCGGCTCCACGATTCCCGCCGATGCGCCTCCTCCGGGGCCCTCGTGCGTGCCTGGCCCGGTTCGTTCTGGTCCTTCTCGCCC
>CALMDF010000262.1 GCA_937864895.1 uncultured Holophagales bacterium
CGACGTCCGGACGGCGATGGAGGCGATCCGGTCCGGCGCGAACGACTTCCTCGAGAAGCCGCTCGCCACCGAGCACGTCCTGAACGCCCTCCGGAGGGTCATCGACGCATCCCGGCTCACGCGCGAGAACCTCGAGCTCAGGAGCCGCCTCGGCCTGACGCGCCTCGTCGGCGAGGCGCCCGCGGTGAAGAAGCTCCTCGCGGACGTGGCTCGGGCCGCGCCGACGCCCGCGACGATCCTGATCGTCGGGCCGAGCGGGACCGGCAAGGAGCTCGTGGCCCGATCGATCCACGAGGGGTCGGCCGTGAAGGCGGGGCCCTTCATCCAGGTGAACTGCGCCGCGATCCCCGAGACCCTCATCGAGTCGGAGCTCTTCGGCCACGAGAAGGGGTCGTTCACGGGCGCCGAGCGCAAGCAGGTGGGGAAGTTCGTCGAGGCCGACGGGGGCTCGATCTTCCTCGACGAGATCGGCGACATGTCCCTCTCGGCACAGGCCAAGGTGCTGCGCGTCCTCCAGGAGGGGGAGGTCGAGCCGGTCGGGAGCCCGCGGGTCGTGAGGGTGAAGGTGCGCGTCATCGCGGCGACGAACCGGGACCTCACCGAGATGATCCGGCAGGGGAAGTTCCGGGAGGACCTCTTCTACCGGCTGAACGTCATCCCGCTCAGGACGCCGGCCCTCGACGAGCACCCGGAGGACATCCCGGCCCTCGTCCTCCACTTCGCCGAGCTCTTCGCGAGGACGAACAACTACCGGCCGAAGCGGTTCACGGACGAAGCCCTGATGGCGTTCGCCGCGCGCCCGTGGCCCGGGAACGTGCGGGAGCTCAAGAACCACGTCGAGCGGCTCATGATCATGACCGACGGCGACGTCGTCGACGCGGTCGATGTGGAGACCCCCGGAGAGACCCGGAACGCCTCGTCCGTCGTCGTCCGGGGAGGAAGGGTCGTGCGCGAGGGACAGCCCGAGACGGCTCCGGAGGAGGTCGTGGAGCTGCCGCCGGCCGCCCCGGGCGCCGCGCCGCCCCCGGACGAGGTCTGGAGCCGGCTCCTTTCCGTGAAGACCCTCCAGGACTTCCAGGACGAGGCCGAGAAGCTCTACCTCGTCGCGAAGCTCGCCGAGAACGGCGGGAACGTGACGCGTACGGCCGAGGCCGTCGAGACCCCGCGGTCGAACCTCTACAAGAAGATGGACCGCTACGGCCTCAAGAAACGCGAGGAAGGAACGGCATGAACGCCACCGATGCGCTCCGCCACTTCGAGGAGACGGAGGCCCTCCTGTCGGGCCACTTCAAGCTCTCCTCCGGCCTCCACTCGGACAAGTACCTCCAGTGCGCGAAGGTCCTGCAGTGGCCGGAGAGGGCCGGCGAGCTCGGCCGGGCACTGGGCGTGGCGCTCGAGGGCCTCGGGATCGACGCCGTCGTCTCGCCGGCGATGGGAGGGCTCATCATCGGACACGAGGTCGGCCGCGCCCTCGGCCGGAGAGCGATCTTCTCCGAGCGGGTCGACGGGGCCTTCGCGTTCCGCCGCGGTCTCGGGCTGGAGCCCGGCGAGAAAGTCGTCGTCGTCGAGGACGTCGTGACGACGGGCGGCTCGACGCGCGAGGTCCTGACGCTCGTGCGGAGCCTCGGGGCCGAGCCGGTCGCCTGCGCCGCGGTCGTCGACCGGCGGTCCGCGTCCGCCGGGGGCGGGTCCGGGAGCCTCGAGGGGCTGCCGTTCCGGTCGGTCCTGCGGATGGAGGTCCCGACCTGGGACGAGGCGTCGTGCCCCTACTGCCGGCTCGGGCAGGAGATCGTCTCCCCCGGCTCGCGGCGCCTGTCGGTCAGGACCGCGGGCTGACGCCGTTCTCTCCGCGTTTCAGGAGGAGAGGGAGCCCCACGACCCCGCAGGCGAGCGTCGTCAGGAGGTGGACGGCGCCGGTGACGGTCGCGCCGAGCGCGAGCGGTACCCCTTCCATCGCGAGTCCCGCCGCGAAACCCGACTCCATCGGCCCGAAGGTCCCGGCGGGCGAGGGGAGGACGGCCGCCGAGAGGACCGACGCGAGGGACGCGACGGCGAGGGCGGGGAGCGAGGGAGCGAGACCGAGCGCCCCGAAGAGGAGCGCGAGCGCCGCGAAGTGGAAGGCGAGGAACGCGACGGCCCCCGCGAAAGCGAGGAGGTAGGCGCGCGGCGCCTCGCGGGCGACCCGCAGCCCCTCGGCCAGCTCGGCGAGCCCGCGCGCGAGGCGAGGCCTGGCCGCGAAGCGGCGGCCGAGCGCCTCGACGGCGGGGCCGCCGAGCCGGGGGAGCAGGACGAGGAGGACCGTCCCGGCGCCGACGGCGGCGGCGGTCGCCCCACCCAGGACCGGGACGCCGCTCCTGGCCGCGAGGACCGCGGCCCCGCCGAGGCCGGCGAGGAGGAATGCGGCGCTGTCGAGCGTCTTCACGAGGACGAAGACGGCCCCGGCGCGTGCCCATCCGGTTCCCAGGACGCGCCGGTAGAGCGCCCAGCTCGCGACCTCGCCCCCGCGGAAGGGAAGAACCTGGAGGAGGAAGGTCGTCGCGCCCGAGACGGCCCACGCGCGGCCGAACGGGATCCGGTCGCCCGGAGGGAGGAGGAGGTTGAGGCGGGCCGCGCGGGCCGCGAAGCCGAGGGCGTAGACGGCGACGCCGGCCGCGAGGAGCTCCGGGCGGGCGCTCGAAAGACGGCCGAGGACGTCGGCGGGAGCGTGCGCGACCTGCCGGACGAGGAGGACGAGGAGGACGAGCCAGAGGAGCGTCAGCGCGACGCGTCGCAGGAGGGGCCGCGCGCCGGGCTCACCCGCGGACGTCGTCACGGTCTTCGGCGCCCCGCGACGCTTCGTGGCGGCGCAGGCGAAGCAGGATCTCCTCCATGAGCGTCCGGTTGATGGAGATGAGGTCGGCGAGGAGGCCCGTCAGGAACGAGAGGAAGGAGCCGACGAGGAAGACGGTGGCGAGGAGGAGCGACTGCAGGTGGGCCCCGGGCGTCGGGTCCGTCACGAGGATCCAGGCGTAGCGCCCGAAGAGCGCCGCCCCGAGGAGGAAGAGGATCGCCGACAGCCCGAGGAAGATGGGCAGCGGTTTGTAGAGGGCGGACATCCGGAGGATGTTCGCCCCCTGGACGAGGACGTACCGCGAGGTCCGCCGGAAGAGCCGCGAGGGCCGAACGGGCGGGTTCGTCCCGACGCGGACGGCCCGGACGGCCATGTTCTTGTGCCCCGCCTGGATGAGCGTCTCGGCCGTGTAGGTCATCCGGGTGTAGACGTTGAGCCGCAGCGCCGCCTCGCGCGTCAGAGCGCGGAAGCCCGACGTGGCATCGGGGACGTCGGTGCCCGAGGCGCGCCGCACGACCCAGGAGCCGAGCCTCTGGACGAGCCGCTTGCCGGGGGAGAAGTCGGGCTTCGTCGCGACGCCGCGGTCGCCGACGACGATCTCGGCCTCGCCCTTCAGGATCGGCTCGACGAGGGTGACGACGTCCTCCGCGGCGTACTGCCGGTCGGCGTCGGTCGAGACGACGACGTCGGCCCCGAGGGCGAGCGCGCGGTCGAGGCCCGCCCGCCACGCGACGGCCAGCCCGCGGTGGATCCCGAGCCTCAGGACGTGGTCGGCCCCGGCTTCCCTGGCGACGCGCGAGGTGGCGTCCGTCGATCCGTCGTCGACGACGAGGACCTCGACGGAGTCGAATCCGGGGACCACCCGGGGCAGCTCCCGGATCGCGGCCGCGATCTGCCCCTCCTCGTCCCAGGCGGGGATCTGGATGACGAGCTTCACTGCGGGCGAGCATAGCCGAGTGACGGGCCGGCTTCGGGCGCGATCGGCCCGTCGTATGGTCCCCGGCATGGCGACCTTCGTTCAGCGCCACCTCTACCGGATCGTCAACGCCTACCCTCCCTACCTCGGCGCCGGGATCCGGTTCCTCCGCCGCGAGAGCGACTCCCACACGCTCAAGGTTGAGCTGAAGCTCCGTTTCTGGAACCGCAACCTCTTCGGGACGCAGTTCGGCGGCTCGCTTTACTCGATGTGCGACCCGTGGTTCGTCTTCCTGCTCGTCCGGCACCTCGGGCCCGGCTACGTCGTCTGGGACAGGGCCGCCGCGATCGAGTTCCTCAGGCCGGGGCGCGGCCGGGTGACCGCGACGTTCCACGTCCCGCCGGAGAGACTGGAGGAGATCCGGGCCGC
>CALMDF010000263.1 GCA_937864895.1 uncultured Holophagales bacterium
TATCCCTGGGTGAGGGTGGAAGGTCGCGAAAAGGAGGTATGCGGTCGTTATCGTGCGCTAGCCCCGGTGGGCGGTCCTGCGCAGATTTCACCCGCGGGGCTTGTGGCGCAGCTCCGCCAGGTGGCGGGCCACGCGCTGGCGCGAGCGGTACTTGAGCTCGAGCACCAGCGTCCGCAGGGCCCCTTCGTAGGGGCCCAGGCTCAAGCCTCGGGCCAGCGTGGGCCGGCCCCGCCGGCAGCGCCCGCACGGCCCAGCCGCGCCCAGCGGTGCGCCACAGGCGCACAGGGGCGCGCGGTGGCGCGGCAGGGCTGCCCAGCACGCGCGGCAGAGGCCTCCGCCGCCGACACCGCGGCGCGCGGCGCCGCAGGCGGCGCAGCACGACGGGAAGAGCAGGTCGAGAAGGGCGGCCGGCCCGGGCAAGAAGGACACGCTCCCCACGGCGGCCGCCACGGTGCGGATTGTAGACGAGGAAGGGCGGGCCTCCGTATGCCGGACATGCACGTTGACGCCGGTTTTCGCGTCCCTCTATCCTGCCGCCAGATGAAAGCCTCCCGCCTTCCGAGCCCCGCTCGAGCCGCGCTCCTCGCCCTCCTCCCCGTCGCCCTGCTCCTCGTGGCGCCGGCCGCCTCCGCGCAGGTCTTCGCCGCCGGGGTCGGCGGCGGCATCGTGAATGACGAGGGGTCCGCGGAGAACCTCAAGAACTTCGCGACCGGAGCGGGATTCGGCTTCATCGAGGTCTCCCTCGAGCCGGGCATCGTCATGCAGGGGCGCTACACGCATTTCCAGCTCCCGCCCACCGGGGAGAACGGACCGGACATCAACGTGGACGCGGGGACCCTCACCATCGCCTACCTCTTCAAGGAGGACTGGTGGCAGGGGGGCTTCTTCGCGGGCGGCGGGGGCTACCGGCTGAACCCGAAGGAACCGGGCGACGGCCAGGTCGTGACCGACCCGAGCGAGACCGTGTTCGGTCTCTGCGGAGGGCTGATCACCGTCTTCACGGTGAACCCCCGCTTCGACATCCGGCTCGAGGCGATCGGACACCTCATCCGGGACGTCTCACGGCGAAAGCCGATCATTGCCTCGGTCGCGGTCGGCTACAAGTTCTGACGGAATGGCGGGTTTCCCGCCCGACCTCTGGGGTCGGGCGGGAAGTGCGGCGGTGGGATTCTGTTGGTGAGGCTGATGTGAGGGGTATTGGGGTGGTGGGCCCGCTGGCGGGGAGCCTGCGGGTCTTTACGGGCAGGTTTTGAAGATCTGTCGCCACCTTTTGGCGTGGAGCGTTTTCTTCGATCTCCTGCATTCTTATACGCAACACGAGTGCCATCGGTTTGCCATGTCGTTCTGACCTCCAGAAGCGCCAGCCTGAAGGGCTTACGCGAATCCCGGTTCGCTCCGGGAACGAGGGTTGTCCCATTTTGAATCCCGCCGTGGCCCAAATCGGCACTTCAGCGACCAGATTGGCACCGGGGAACGGTTTTCGAGACGAATTCTCTGCCTGATCAGGCGACAGGAATCAGGGTCGAGTCCTTCTTGATCGAGAGAGAGAGCTCGACCCTCGTCCTCACGACGCCGCGGATCGTCTGGATCCGCTCCCTGAGGATCGACTCGAGCTGCTCGAGGTCACGGCCGCGGACCTTCAGGCGATATCCGTAGTCGCCGGAGATCGCGTGGCACTCCTGGACGGCGAGGAGGTTCTCGATCTCGTCGAGGAACGTGCGCTCGAAGCTCGGGTGCTCGAGCTGGACGTCGACGTGGGCGACGGCACCCATTCCGACCTGGCGCGGATCGAGGAGCGCCGTGAACCGGCGGATGAACCCGCGGGTCTCGAGCTTCTTGATGCGCTCGTTGACCGACGGCGTCGTCAGGCCGACGCTCTCGGCGATCCGCGCCTGGGAGATTTTCCCGTCGCGCTGGAGCATGTCGAGGATCAGTCGGTCGATCTCGTCCATATAAAATTCGGCTGCTCGTCGAAACCTCCGAACTTTATATGGACCTGCCTGAGTTTTTGCAAGCCCTTTCACTCAGGCAGGCGGGACGACGACCCCCTTCGGCAGGACGACGACACCTCCCCCGGAGACGTGGAAGCGCTTCCGGTCGTTCTCCGGGTCGAACCCGATCTCGACCCGCGGGGGAATCTTGACCCCCTTGTCGGCGATGACTTTCCGGAGACGGGCGCCTCGCCCGACGTCCACCCCGTCCATGAGCACGCACTCCTCCACGCGCGAATACGAGTTGATCCGGACGCGCGGGAAGAGGATCGACCTGTGGATCGTCCCCCCGGAGACGATGCAGCCGTCGGCGACCATCGAGTCGGTCGCGATTCCGGTGCGCCCCGACGCCGCGTCGGCGAAGACGAACTTGGCCGGAGGGAGATGCGGCGAAAGGCTCTTCAGGGCCCATTTGGAGTTGTAGAGGTTCAGCGGCGGGCTGACGGAGATCAGGTCCATCGACGCCTCCCAGTAGGAGTCGACGGTCCCGATGTCGCGCCAGTAGGGGGCGGGCTCCTCGTCGCCGGGGACCCGGCTCAGGGAGAAGTCGTAGGCGAAGACCGAGGCCCCGCCCGCGAGGAGCGCCGGGATGATCGTCCTGCCGAAGTCGTGGGAGGTGTCCTGGAGGGCGTCGTTCTCGAGGGCTTCGCGGAGCACCTTCGGCCGGAAGATGTAGTTCCCCATCGAGGCCAGGGCGAAGCCCGGGGCGCCCGGGATCTCCCGCGGCGCCCTCGGCTTCTCCTCGAAGCCGGTGACTCGCCCCTGCTCGTCGACCTCGAGGATGCCGAACCGCGTCGCCTCGCCGATCGGCACGGGGAAGGCGGAAATCGTCAGGTCGTGGGCGCCGTCCTCGTGGAACGCGAGCATCGGGTTCACGTCCATGACGTAGACGTGGTCGCCGCCGAAGACGCAGACCTGCGAGGGCTCCTCGTCGAAGATGAGGTCCAGGTTCTGGTAGACCGCGTCGGCCGTCCCCCGGAACCAGTGCGGGCCGCGCCGCATCTGCGCCGGGACCGGGTCGACGAACTGCCCGATCTCGGGGTTCAGGCGCCACGCCCTGACGAGGTGCTCGATCAGGGAGTTCGATTTGAACTGCGTCAGCACCTTGATCTTCATCAGGCCCGAGTTGACGAAGTTGTTGAGGACGAAGTCGACGATCCGGTAGCGCCCGCCGAAGGGGACCGCGGGCTTGGCCCGGTCCCGCGTGAGCGGGTAGAGCCGCTCTCCCATCCCGCCCGCCAGGACGATCGAGAGGACGTCGCGGTGCTGAAGGATCTTCACGTCCGACCTTCCGGTGTCCGACCATTCTAGACGCGGCGTACCGCGGACCGCCCGCAATCCGCTATCGTTCCGCCCATGGCGATGAAGGATCCTTACGAGGTCCTCGGCGTGTCTCGAGCGGCCGGCGACGCGGAGATCAAGAAGGCGTACAGGCGCCTCGCGAGGAAGTTCCATCCCGACGTCAACCCCGGCGACAGCGGGGCGCACAAGCGGTTCCAGGACATCGCGGCGGCCTACGAGCTCCTGAAGGACCCGAAGAAGAAGGAGCGTTTCGACCGCTTCGGCGACGCCGGCGAGCCGCCGGGGGCCGCGTCCGGCCCCTTTCGC
>CALMDF010000264.1 GCA_937864895.1 uncultured Holophagales bacterium
CCCCGCGGCCGGGTTGTAGACGAGGAGGCCGCGCCTCACACCGTGCCGTCGAAGAGCGGGCCCGCGCCCGGGGCTCTCGGCGGAAGGCCGAGGTGGCGGTAGGCGAGGGCCGTCGCGACGCGCCCCTTCGGGGTCCGAGTGAGGAAGCCCGACTGGAGGAGGAACGGCTCGTAGAGGTCTTCCAGCGTCCCCTTGTCCTCCCCGAGCGAGTGGGCGAGGGCCGAGAGGCCGACCGGCCCGCCGCCGAAGCGCTCGACGATCGTGCCGAGGATCCGCCGGTCCAGCTCGTCGAGCCCGAAGTGGTCGACCTCGAGCTTGTCGAGCGACCCGCGCGCCCCGGCCGCCGAGATCCGGCTCTCCCCCGCCACCTCGACGAAGTCGCGCACGCGGCGCAGGAGCCGGTTCGCGATGCGGGGCGTCCCGCGGCTGCGCCGGGCGATCTCGACCGCCCCGTCCTCGTCGATCGGGCAGCCGAGGATCTCGGCGGAGCGCAGGACGATCTTCCGGAGGGCTTCCGTGTCGTAGTAGTCGAGGCGGTGGGTGATCCCGAAGCGGCCCGTCAGGGGCTGCGAGAGGAGCCCTGCGCGCGTCGTCGCGCCGACGAGGGTGAAGGGCTGCAGCCTGAGCTCGACGGTCCGCGCGGCGGGCCCCGTGCCGATGACGAGGTCGAGCTTCCCGTCCTCGAGGGCCGGGTAGAGGATCTCCTCGACGGCGGGCGGCACGCGGTGGATCTCGTCGATGAAGAGGACGTCGCCGGGGCCGAGGTTCGTCAGGATCGCCGCGAGGTCGCCCGCCTTCTCGAGGACGGGCCCCGCCGTGACACGGACCTGCGCCCCCATCTCCCGCGCGATGATGTGGGCGAGCGTCGTCTTCCCGAGGCCCGGGGGGCCGAAGAGGAGAACGTGGTCGAGAGGCTCCTGCCTTCGGCGCGCCGCCTGGAGGAAGACGCCGAGCGTCTCTTTCAGCTTCGCCTGGCCGACGAACTCGGCGAGGGCGCGCGGCCGGAGCGTGGCGTCCGGCTCGTGCTCCTCCGGAGCGAGGGCGCCCGCGAGGAGGCGTTCGTCCATCGTCCGTCCCCCGCCCTCACCGCGAGAGGAGCCGCAGGGCGGCCGACAGGAGCGCCGGCAGGTCGCCCGTGCCGACGGCGTCGCTCGCCGCCTTCACCGCCGCCTCCGCCTGGGGTTTCCTGTAGCCGAGGTTCAGGAGCGCGCCGACGGCGTCCTCGAGGAGGCCCCCGAGCGCCGCGACCGACTCGGCGGCCGCCGAAGACGAGGCCGGGACGATCCCCGCGACCTTGTCCTTGAGCTCGAGGCCGAGCCGCTCCGCGAGCTTCTTCCCCACGCCGGGGATCGAGGAGAGGCGCTTCACGTTCTGGGCGGCGATCGCGCCGACGAGCTCGGGGAGCGGCAGTCCCTAGAGGACCGCGAGGGCCAGCTTCGGGCCGATCCCCGCGTCGGTGATGAGCCGCTCGAAGAGGGCCTTCTCCTCGGGGGTCGCGAACCCGAAGAGGAGGATCGCGTCCTCGCGGACGTGCGTGTGGACGTGGAGGCTCGCGCGCTCCCCGACGGGGGGGAGCGCGGCGAACGTCCCGAGCGGGACGTGGAGCTCGTAGCCGACGCCGGAGGCGTCGACCAGGGCCCGGTCGGGCCGCTTCTCGAGGACGATCCCTGAGAGGCGACCGATCACGTCGGGGTCAGGCCTGCCCGGAGAAGCGGGCGAGGAGCTCCCTGTTGACCTCGATGCTCGCCTCCGCGCGGAGCCTCTGAACGAGAGACTGGAAGAGGCGGCCGGCCTTCTGCTGCCGGAGCCGGTCCATCGCCGTGGCCTTGTCCCTGGCGAAAGCCTCGGCGTCGAACGACGTCTTCTCCAGGACGCGGAAGATCGCAGCCCCGCGGCCGGCGATCCAGACGGGGCCCGTCGTCTCTCCCGGAGCAGCCGCGAAGGCGGCGTCGAGGAGGGCCTTCGAGGCCCCGAGTCCCGGGACCGGCCCGGCCTTCGGGAACGCCGCTGGCGTCTGGACCGAGACGCCGGCCGCCCGGGCGACGTCCTCGACCGAGGCGCCGGGCGTCATCGCGGCCCTCGCCGCGGCGAGGGCGGACTCTTCCTGTTTCCTCGCGACGAGGTCGGCCGTCACGCTCGCCTTCACGTCGGCGAAGGCCGCCGGCCCGGCGGCCTTCACCTCCACCGGCTTGAGGATGGCCTCGCCGCGCGCGGTGGCGACCGGGTCGGAGACCTCGCCCACGGGCAGCTCGAAGAGGAGCTGCATGAAGCTCGGGTTCGGGCCGATCCCCGCGGGCGCGTCGCCCCGGGCGAGGAGCTCGGTCTCGTTGAACGTCACGCCCGCGCGCGTCAGCTTGCGCAGGTCGTCGTCGGAGGGCTTCTTGCCGAGCTTGCCGATCCGGTCGGCCAGCTCGCGCGCGAGCCTCCGGGCCTCGTCCGAGGCCCGCTGCTCCTCGAGCCGCGCGCGGATGGAGGCGGCGACCTCGAAGAGGGGCTGGACGCGCTCGGCGCTCCGGGCCGTCACCTGGAGGACGTGGAACCCGAACGGCGACTTCACCGGTCCCACGACCTCGCCCTGGGCCGCGGCGAACGCCGCGTCCTCGAACTCCTTCACCATCCTGCCGCGGGGAACGGACCCCAGGTCGCCGCCGGCGTCCTTCGAGCCCGCGTCCTCGGACTCGGCCTTCGCGAGGGCGGCGAAGTCCGCGCCTCCCTTGATGCGCTTCACCGCGGAGTCGGCCTTGCCCCGAGCGGCCGCGTCGCCGGCCGGCGTCCCGTCGGATTTGTAGAGGATGTGGCGGACGGAGACTTCCTCGCCCTTCCGGTACGTGTCCATGTTGCTCGAGTACTCGGCCGCGATGTCCGCCTCGGTAACCTTAGCGGCCGCGGCCGTCCGGAGCTGGGCGGCCTCGACGAGGAGGTACTTCCCCTTGCGGCGCTCGGGGAGCTCGTACGCCGCGGCGTTCGCCTTGAAGTGCGCCTCGGCGTCGGCGTCCGGGATCGACTCCGGCGAGACGGCGGGCGCCGGGAGGAGCGCGTAGGCGATCTTCGCCGTCACGGTCCGGCCCTCGAAGTCCGCCTTCAGCTCGTCCTCGCCGACGAACGTCGACTCGGTGACGAACCGGTTCAGCTTCTCCATGAGGACCTGCTCCCGCGTGTCCGCCTCGAAGCCCTCGGGGCTGAGGTTCGCGCCGGCGAGCATCCGCCGGTAGATCGCCTCGCCCACGAAGACGCCGTCCTTCACGAAGAGGAGGTTCCCCTGCTGGTCGCGCATCTGGAGGATGCGGGCGGTGACCTCGTCGTCGGAGACGGAGAGCCCGAGCCGCTCCGCCTCGACCCGGAGGAGCCTGCGGTCGACGAGGGAGTTCAGCACCTGCGAGGGGAGGTTGAGGGCGCGCGCCAGCTCGGGGCTGAAGCTCTGCCCGTACATCTGCCGGTAGCGGTCCTCGGCCTGGACGTACTCGCGCCGGAATTCCGCCTCGGTGATCTTCGAAGGGCCGACCTTGGCGGCGTAGCCGATGTCGCCGCCGCCGCCGCCCGCCGCTCCCATGCCCCAGTCGGCGAAGACGAAGATGACGAAGACCGCGATGACCGCCCAGAGGACCCACTTGAGGTGCTTGAAGTTTTCCCTGAATGTCTTGAGCATTCCCTCTCCGAGACGGCGCCGGGTGCCGGTGCCGCGAGCGGAGGAGGATAGCGCGGGCCGACCGGCCCGACAAGGAGCGCCGTGCGGCGTGGTATAAATGGTCCTTCGCCGGTAAGCGGCTGAAGACGCGAAGGTTATGGCGGTCAAGAAGGACGGGCGCCGGTTCGAGGTCGAGCTCGACTGGTATTACGTCTCCAAGGAGACTCTCTGGCGCTGGGTGCTGCTCCTCCTCGGGGCTGCGATTCTCGTGTCGGCGTGCGTCTACTGGTGGCTGAACCGCGGCGAGAACGTCGAGGGCCGGGCCCGCCGGGAGATCACCGCCGCCGACGAGCTCCTCGTGCGCGCGAGGACGGCCCCCGGGGCGGCGAGGGCCCGCGAGGAGATCGCCGCGGCCACCGAAAAGCTCGAGGAAGCCCGCGCCGCGTTCGCCGCCTCCCGTTTCCCCGAGGCGCTCAAGGAGGCCGTCGGGGCGCGCCAGCTCGCGCAGCGGATCGTCTCCGGGACCGGCCTGCAGCGCCACGACGCCGCGATCATGGAGCTCGGGGGCCGCGTCGAGATCCAGCGCGCGAGCCGCGCCACCTGGGAACCGGCCCGGGTCGGGATGAAGCTCTACGAGGGGGACTTCCTGAAGACGGGCGCCAACGGCCTCGCCGAGGTCATGGCCGTCGACGGGACGTTCTACCGGATCAAGCCGGAGACGCTCTTCGAGGTCCACCGCGGCAAGACCTTCGCGGGGGCGGGCGCCGGCGAACCGAAGCGGCAGTCGGAGATCA
>CALMDF010000265.1 GCA_937864895.1 uncultured Holophagales bacterium
GGGATGCTCATCGCCATCGGGCTCGGCAAGGTCGACTTCGGCGGCCTCGCCTCGGAGAAGTGGTTCGCCGTGGTCTACCCCTTCCAGTTCGGCATGCCGAAGTTCGACCTCGTCGCCTGCCTGACGATGTCGATGGTCATGATCGTCGTCATGATCGAGTCGCTCGGGATGTTCCTCGCGGTCGGGAACATCGTCGGCAAGGACGTGAACCAGCGCGACCTCTCCGACGGCCTGCGCGTGGACGGCCTCGGCACCCTCATCGGCGGCATCTTCAACACCTTCCCCTACACGTCGTTCTCCCAGAACGTCGGCCTCGTCGGCGTGACGGGCGTGAAGAGCCGCTGGGTCACCGCCCTCGGAGGCGTGATCCTCCTCGCCCTCGGCCTCGTGCCGAAGCTGGCCGTCATCGTCGCCTCGGTCCCGCAGTTCGTCCTGGGCTGCGCAGGGATCGTCATGTTCGGCATGGTCTTCGCGACGGGGATCCGGATCCTCGGGGGCGTCGACTTCACGAAGAACCGCCTGAACCTCTACATCGTCGCCCTCTCCATCGGGTTCGGGATGATCCCGCTCGTCGCGGACAAGTTCTTCAGCCAGATGCCGAAGGGACTGAGCCCGCTCCTCCACAGCGGCATCCTCCTCTGCTCGATCGTCGCCGTTGCCCTGAACGCCTTCTTCAACCACCTGAAGGGCGCCGAGGCCGCGGCCGCGGAGGTCGAGAAGGCCGCCGCGAAGGCCGAAGCCTGAAGCCCGACCCGTCCCCGCACGACCGCACGGAAGGACAGAGAACGACGATGAAGACCCTGAAGCGCCTCCTCCTCGGCCCGGCCGCCTTCCTCCTCCTCGCCACCCCGGCGGCGAATGCGGCCGACTGGACCGACCTGTTCGTCGGCTACCGATACTGTTACCACGTCAACGACCCGGCGATCGACCACGACATCATCAAGAACGTGATCCAGTTCACGACCGCGAACCGCTACTCCCTCGGCAGCAACTTCCTGAACGTCGACGTCCTGATGTCGAACTCCTACGACCCGGCGAACGGGGCGACCTCGGGCGGCGCCCAGGAG
This sequence comes from uncultured Holophagales bacterium, assembly GCA_937864895.1. Lineage (GTDB taxonomy): Bacteria > Acidobacteriota > Thermoanaerobaculia > UBA5066 > UBA5066 > UBA5066. The sequence goes on from CALMDF010000265.1 coordinate 1,068, forward strand.
ATCTACGTCACCTACCGCCACCAGCTCAGCCTCAACAAGGCCTTCAAGACCAAGATCAAGTCGGGACTCGTCCGTGACCTCTCGATCACGGTCGGCGGCGACCTCAACTCGAAGAACACGGGGTTTGCGCCCGGCAAGAGGATGATCGTCGTCGGCCCGACCCTGAACCTGAACCCGAAGAAGGGGTTCGCGGACTTCGGCGTCTGGTACTACAAGGAGTGGACCCACAACGCCTTCGCCGCCACGGGGCAGAAGGACGTCGAGTTCGACGGCACGGTGATGTTCAACCTCAGCTGGGGCCTTCCGGTCGCCCTGAGCAAGGACGTCAACTCGACCTTCAAGGGGTTCGCCTACGCGACCCTGCCCAAGGGGAAGGACGCAGTCGGCGTCGAGACCGAGACGGAGGTCCTCTCGAGGATCACCTGGCAGTTCGACGTCGGCGCGCTCCTGGGCGTCAAGAAGGGGACGATCCAGATGGGCCCCGGCTACGAGCTCTGGTACCACAAGTTCGGGAACCCCTCGCCGATCCCGGTCCCCGGGACGACGACGACCCGTCCGAACCACACGACCTCCGCCCCGACCTTCCAGGCCGAGATCCACTTCTGAGGGTCCGCCCGTCTCGAGGATCGCCGCCATGAACGCCTTCACGTACCGATGCACCGACTGCGGTCGCCGCTACTCGCGGGAAGAGGTGCGCTACCTCTGCCCCGAGTGCGGGACCTCCTATCGGCCCGGCATCCCGCTCGTGGGGGTCCTGGAGGCGGTCCTCGACGACGGGGCGATCCGGTCCTCGTTCGATCGGCAGAACCCCGACTGGCAGCTCTTCTGCGCCGTGGAGCGCGAGTTCCACCCGCCCCTCGCGGTCGGGAACACGCCCCTCGCCAGGGTCGACCGGCTCGGCTCGGAGCTCGGCCTCGACCGGCTCTGGGTCAAGAACGACGGCCTCAACCCGAGCGGCAGCCTGAAGGACCGCGCCTCCTTCCTCGTCGTGGCCGAGGCCCGCCGCCTCGGCGAGAAACGGGTCGTGGCCGCCTCCACCGGCAACGCGGCCTCGGCGCTCGCAGCGGTGGCCGCGTCGGCGGGCGTCGAGGCGCTCATCTTCGTGCCCGAGAAGGCGCCCCGGGCCAAGCTCGTCCAGATGGTCCTCGCCGGCGCGACGGTCGTGCCGGTGAGGGGGACCTACGACGACGCCTTCCGGCTCAGTCTCGAGTACACCGCCCAGCGGGGCGGCCTGAACCGCAACACCGCCTACCACCCGCTCACGATCGAGGGGAAAAAGACCGCAGGACTCGAAATCTGGGCCCAGCTCGGGTACGAGGTCCCCGATGCGATCGTCGTCTCCGTGGGGGACGGCGTCATCCTCGGGGGAGTCCACAAGGCCTTCGTGGACCTCCGGCGGGCGGGCCTCGCCGACCGCCTGCCGCGCCTCGTCGGGGTTCAGGCCGAGAAGTCCGACGCCATCCACCGCTACGTGCAGACGGGACGCTACGAGGACGCGGCGGAGCCGTCCACGCGGGCGGATTCGATCTCGGTCGTCTGCCCGAGCAACGCCCACGGCGCCCGGCGGGCCATCCTCGAGAGCGGCGGAGCGACGCTGACCGTGTCCGACGCCGAAATCCTGGAGGCCCAGGAGCGCCTGCTCGGCCGCACCGGGATCTTCGCGGAGCCTGCGGCCGCTGCAGCGCTCGCGGGGCTCGTGAAGGTCCAGGCCGGCCCAGGCCGGTTCGGGGCGGAGGAGAAGGTCGTCATTCTGGCCACCGGGCACGGCCTCAAGGACGTCGAGGCGCCCCTTTCCCGAATTTCGATCCCGCCGGCGATCGAGCCCCGGCTCGAGGCGGTCCGGGTATGAAGACGCTCGTCGCCAACGGCCGGGTGGTCCTCGAGGGCCGGATCGAGGAGACGGACCTCCTCCTGGAGGGAGGGCGCGTCATCGCCGCCGGCCGCGGGCTCGGCCCGGCGGACCGGGTCGTCGACGCCGCCGGCTGCTTCGTCCTG
>CALMDF010000266.1 GCA_937864895.1 uncultured Holophagales bacterium
CCTCGCTGCGGAGGCCGGCACCTCGACGCTCCGCCCCCAGCGGAGGAAGTCCCGGACGGAAAGCCCCGAGAAGCTCCGGGCCGCGCCCCCCGTGGGGAGAACGTGGTTCGGCCCGGCGACGTAGTCGCCGAAGGCCGTGGGCGTGTCGCTCCCGACGAAGACGGCGCCGGAGGTCGCGACGAATCGGGCGGCGTGCCGTTCGGCGGCGCGGCCCATGAGCTCGACGTGCTCGGCGGCGAAGGCCACGCCCTCCTTCGCCGCCGCGTCGAGCGTCGGGAAGACGAGGGCGAAGCCGTTCGAGGCCAGCGAGGCGCGCGCCGTCGCGGCCGTCGGGAGGCCCTCGAGCTGCCTGTCGACCTCGGCGGCCGACGCCTCCGCGAGCTCGCGCCGGTCGGTGAACAGGACGCAGATCGCGTCCGGGTCGTGCTCGGCCTGGGCGAGAAGGTCGGCCGCGATCCGCGCCGGTTCGGCCCCCGCGGCCGCGAGGACGAGGACCTCGGACGGTCCGGCGGGCATGTCGACGGAGACGAGCCCCGAAACGAGGTGCTTGGCGGCGGCGACCCAGCGGTTGCCCGGCCCGACGACCTTGGTGCACCCGGCGAGGGAGACGAGACCGGCGATGCCGTGCGCCCCCCCGGCGAGGAGGACCTGGTCGACGCCGAGCTCGGCGAGGGCCCACCGCAGCTCGCGGCTCTCGCGGAAGGCGCGGGGCGGGGTCGCCACGACGATCCGCCTCGCCCTGGCGACGCGCGCCGGGACGACGCCCATGAGGAGCGACGAGGGGTAGAACGCCCGCCCGCCCGGGACGTAGATCCCGACCGCCTCGTGCGGCACCGGCCTCTCGACGAACGCCACGCCGAGGGCGTCGCGGAAGGCGAAACCCTTCGGCAGCTGCCTCCGGTGATAGGCCGTGAGGCGCTGGCGCGCGAGGCGGAAGGCGGAAGCGAACGCGGGGTCGACGCCGGTCTCGCGCCGCGGACGGGCGAGGAGCCCCTTCTCCGGGATCGCTTCGCCGTCGAATTCGCGAACGAAGCGGGCGAGCGCGGGGGCGCCCCCGGCGAGGACGGCCTCGACGATCGGCAGCGCCTCCCGGAGCGTCGGGAAGTCGGGCGAAAGGCGGCGCGACCGGAGCCGGGCGAGGAGGGCCCGGCCCTGGCGGGAGGAGGAGGCGGCGACCTTCAGCACGAGCCCGCCACCTTCGCCGAGAGCCGGGAGACGATCTCGGCCACCTCGGCGCGCCGCTCGACGAGCGCACGGCTCCCGACGATGAACGTGGCCCGGCTCGGGAGAATGGTCTCCAGCTCCACGAGGTCGTGCGCCACCATCGTCGAGCCGGTCTCGATGAGGTCGACGACGACGTCGGTGAGCTTCAGCGCCGCGGCGAGCTCCACCGAGCCCGCGAGCGGGACGACCTCGTGCGGGATCTTCCTCGAGTCGAAATACCGCTCGGCCAGACGCCGGTACTTCGTCCCGACCCTCACCGGGTGGCCGTTGGGCCGGAACTCCTCCCCCGCGCGCCCGATGAGCGAGAGGCGGCACGCGCCGTACGGCAGCTCGAGCGGGGCGCAGACCTCCTCCCCCGACTCCTCGATCCGGTCGCTCCCGACGACACCCGCGTCGGCGCCGCCGAAGGCGACGTAGGTCGGCACGTCGTCATCCTTGAGGAGGAGGAGCTCGAAGCGGCCGCTCCGGTCCGGAACCAGGAGCCTGCGGCCGTCGCTCTCGGGGAAATCGGCGCCGGCCGCGCGGAGAAGGTCGAGCGTCTTCCCGAGGAGCCGCCCCTTCCCCGTGGCGATGCGAAAGGGACGGTTCGCCGCCGGGGCGCCCGGCCCGGCCGCCTCGATGGCCGTCGCGAGCGCCCCGAGTCCGATGCAGAAGCCGACCGCGGGGGCGTCCGGGCCGAAGCGTCCGAGGAGGCCGTCGTAGCGGCCGCCCCCGGCGAGGCTCCCGCCGCCGCCCCGCGCGTCGAGGGCGAAGGTGAGGCCGGTGTAGTACGGGGCGGCCGGCGTCCCCGCCAGGTCGACGACGACCTCGATCCCCTCTCTCGCCCCCCGGGCCACGCCGGCCGCCGCCGCTAGGGAGCGGGCGGCCTGCGCGAGGACGGGGAGGTCGAAGAGGGGCGACCGCGGGTCGAAGCCGGTGAGGAGCGCGGCCCCGACCTCCTCGGAGTCCTTCTCGGTCGCGCCCGCCGCCCGGAGCCTCTCCGCGAGCCGGCGCACGTGCCGGGCCCTCGCGTCGGCGAGCGCTTCGTCGAGCGCGCTCTTCTTCCGGTTCACGAGCCCCGGCGCGACCGCGGCGAGGAGCGCCGGGAGGAGACCCGCCCAGCCGAGCGTCAGGCAGAGCCTCGCGGAAGGCACGTCCCTCACCGCGTCGAGGAGCGTCCGGAGCATCCGTAGGTCGGCGTCGAAGGAGCCGTCGCCGTAGAGCTCCGCCCCCACCTGCGCGAACTCGCGCGGGCGCCCGACGCCCGACGGCTCGTCCCTCACGACGTCGCCGCGGTAGAAGAGCGCGACGGGCATCGGGAGCCCGGCGAGGCGGGGCGCGACGACGCGGGCAGCCATCGGCGTAAAGTCGGCACGGAGGGCGAGGAGCTCTCCTCCCCGGTCGACGAAGCGGTAGAGCCGCTCGTCGCCCTCGGCCGTCACGCCGTCGTAGGGCGAGGCGAAGTCGAGGACCGGGAGGATCGTCTCGCGGAAGCCGGCCTCGCAGAGGGTGCGGACGACGGCGTCCTCGACCCCCCGGCGGCGCTCGGCCGATTCGAAGAGGAGCGCCTGGACGCCCCGGGGGAGGTTCGGAGAGGGAGAGCTCATCTGGAGACCTCGAAGAGTGCCTGGATCCGGGCCGGCAGGCGGGCGGCGAGCGCCGCCGCGCCGGCCGGGCGGCCGGTGAAGAGGGCCGACTGTCCGGCCGCCTGGGAGAGGAGGAGCGAGAAGCCGTCGACGAGGCGCGCCCCGCGACGGAGAGCCTCTGCGGCGAACGGCGTCCCGCCGGGCCGGTAGGGGGCGTCGACGGCGAGGACTCCCGGCGCGAGAAGCGCCCCGTCGCACGGGAGAGGGTCGGACGCGTCGAGACCGAGAGGAGTGGCGTTCACGACGACTCCGTACGGGAGCCCCGAGCCCGCCGGATTCGACACGACGCGGGCCCCGCACCCGGACGCCAGGGCGGCGGCGCGCGGGGCGTTGCGGGCCGCCACGTCGACGGAGAACCCCCGCTCCACGAGAGCCTCGACGGCGGCCCGGGCCATCCCGCCGGCCCCGAGGACGAGGGCGGCGCCCCCGTCCGGCGCCTCGGGAATCGCCTCGAGAAGGGCCTCCCGGTCGGTGTTCGCCGCCGAGACGGAGCCGTCCACGCCGAAGAGGAGCGTATTGCCGACGCTCCCCTCGACGGCCCCGGCGACCCGGGCCGCCTCCTCCTTGAACGGGATCGTCACCGACGCCCCGCCCAGAGGCAGCCCGAGGGCGGAGAGGGCCCCGCGGAGCACGGGGAGCTCCTCGCGAAGCGAACGGAGCGCGACGGGGACGTAGAGCGCCGGCAGGCCGAGCGCCTCGAAGGCGGCGTTGTGGAGGGCCGGCGAGAGGGAGTGGGAGACGCGTCCGCCGAGGAGGGCGAAGAGGGCCTCCACCGGTCGTGGGCGGCCGACGGCGTAGACGTCGAGAAGGTCCGAGGCGAGGAGCTGCCCCGGCGCGGTCGCCTCGCCGGGGAGCGCCGCCCCGAAGGAGAGCGCCGCCCCGAGGCAGGGCGACAGGGCGCGCGTGAGGAGCCCGGCCTCCCCCATGCCGAAGGCCGTGAAGCGGCCGCCTGCGCGGGAGGACTGGAGGCGCAGGAGCCGGAGGGCGTCCCCGAGCCCGCGGGCCGTCGCCACGAGCTTGACGTATCGGGCGCCGCTCGCCTCCATCCGCCCGGCGAGCGCCTCCACGTCGTCCGGCACCCCTTCGAAGTCGTGAGCCGAGACGACGACGCGCCCGCCCGGAAGGCCGAGGAGCCCGGCCCCCGACCGCGCGAGCTCGACGTCGACGAGGTCGAACCCGGCGTCGAGCGCGGCGGCGAGGAGCGCCGCGGCTTCCCCCGTCGACCCCTGGAACCGGCCTCCCTCGGCACGGGATCGGAGCGTCGCGAGGAGGGTCCGCCCCCCGAACGCCGCCCGGAGGGCCGGGAAGTCCGGCGCTTCTTCCAGCGCGTCCAGGCGGACCTCGACGGCCGGGACCCGCGCGTCGACGACCCGCGCGGCCTCGGCCAGCGCGTCGTTCGTCGCGCGCGAGACCGAGGCGACGAGGAGCGTTCTCTGCGGCGTTGTGACCAAAACAAGACCCCCTCGTTCGTCCGAGGGGGTCGTTGCGGTTCACCTTCTCTGCCCCGCGCCCTCGGACGACTCGCGTCCGACGAGCGCGTGGCGCTCGCCGTCGCTATCCGTGATGCCAGTGCCAGAGGACCGGGGCGAACGTCATCGGGCCGGGATTCTGGGGGGAGCCCCGGGAGCCTGTCAACCCTTCCGCCGCCACCGGACCCCCTGCGGCGTGTCCTCGAGAAGGATCCCGCGGGCGGCGAGCTCGTCGCGGACCGCGTCCGCGGCCTTGAAATCGCGCCTCGCGCGCGCGGCCTGCCGCGCGGCGATCTTCGCCTCGACCTCGGCCTCGAGAGAGGCCTCGACGGCCTCGGGCAGGACGCCGAGGACGCCGTCGGCCTCCCGGATGAAGGCTCTCGCGGCGGCGGCGTCGGAGGCGGAGAGCTGCCCGGACTCGACGGCCGTGTTCGCCTCCTTGACGAAGCCGAAGAGGGCGCCGAGGGCCGCCGCCGTGTTCAGGTCGTCTTCGTATCCCGCCCTCATCGCGGCGCGGGCTTCCGCGACCCTCGCCGAGAAGGCCTCCGACGCCCCGGAGGCCTCGGCCCCGCCGGCCCGCTCGCCGAGACGCGCGTCGAGCGACTCGAGGCGCTCGAGCGCGGAAGACGCCCCGTGGAGGGCGTCGAAGGTGAAGTTCAGCTTCTGCCGGTAGGGAACCGAGAGGAGGAGGTAGCGGACCGCCCTCGGCGAGAAGCCGCGGGAGAGGACGTCGGGGAGCGTGTAGAAGTTCCCCTTCGACTTCGCCATCTTCTCGCCGTCGACGATCAGGTGCTCGGCGTGGAGCCACGTCCTCACGAACGGCTTGCCCGTCGCGCCCTCGCTCTGCGCGATCTCGTTCTCGTGGTGCGGGAAGACGTTGTCGACCGCGCCCGTGTGGATGTCGAGCGTCTCGCCGAGGTACTTCATAGACATGGCGGAGCACTCGAGGTGCCAGCCGGGCCGGCCCCTCCCGAGCTCGGTCTCCCAGAGGGCCGACTCCGGCTCGCCTTCCTTCGCTCCCTTCCAGACGGCGAAGTCCCGGACGTCCTCCTTCTCGTACTCGTCGTCGGCGACCCGCGCCCCCCGCTTCATCGAGGAGAGGTCGACGCGGGAGAGCTTCCCGTAGGAGGGGAACGAGGAGATCCGGAACCAGATCGTGCCGTCGCTCTCGTAGGTGTGTCCCCGCTCCGTCAGCTTCTTCACGATCTCGACCATCTCGGGGACGTGGTCCGTCGCGCGCGGGTAGACCGCCGCCGGGACGACGTTCAGGGTCTTCAGGTCCGCGAAGAACGTCGCGATGTGCCGGTCGGTGAACTCCCGGAGCGGAAGGCCCTCGGCCACCGCGCCCCGGATCGTCTTGTCGTCGATGTCGGTCAGGT
>CALMDF010000267.1 GCA_937864895.1 uncultured Holophagales bacterium
CGCGCGGAGCGCGAGGACGAGGGCGAGCGCCGCCGCGGCGACGGCGGCCAGGGCGAGGAGGGCGTGGCGCCGGGCGAGCCCCTCGACGGCCTTCGGTCCGGGGATCGGCCCGAAGCCGCCGGCGAGGTAGGCGAGCTGGTCGGCCCAGAGCCAGCCGGTGACGAGGGCGGTGAGGCCCCCGGCGACCGCGGCCGCGAGGAGGAGCGCGGCGCCCGCGAGGGCGGCCGCCCGGTGGGCCGGCTTCCAGAGGCCGAGGGCGAGGGCCGCGGCGGCGAAGAAGGCGCCGGCCACGGGGAAGTGGATGACCGCCGGGTGGATCGGGACGTCGAGCGGGCTGGGCATGGCACCTCCGGTCGGGGGACAGGTGGATAATCCGCCCCCTTCCTTCCCGCGGAAGTGAGGCACGTCATGGATTCGATCGTCATCCGGGGGGCCCGGCAGCACAACCTCAAGAACGTCTCCCTGTCGATCCCGCGGAACGCGCTCGTCGTCCTGACCGGCGTCTCGGGGTCGGGGAAGTCGTCCCTCGCCTTCGACACCCTCTTCGCCGAGGGGCAGCGGCGGTACGTCGAGTCCCTCTCGGCCTACGCGCGGCAGTTCCTCGAGCAGATGGAGAAGCCCGACGTCGACTCCATCGAGGGGCTGTCGCCGGCGATCTCGATCGAGCAGAAGACGACCTCGAAGAACCCCCGCTCGACCGTCGGGACGGTCACGGAGATCCACGACTACCTGAGGCTCCTCTACGCCTCTATCGGCCAGCCGCACTGCGTCAGCTGCGGGCGGGAGATCTCGGCCCAGACGATCCAGCAGATGACGGACCGGGTCCTCGGCATGCCCGAGGGGACCCGATTTCTCGTCCTCGCCCCCTTCGTCCGCGGGAAGAAGGGGGAGTACCGGCGGCAGATGGCCGAGCTCGCCAGGAAGGGGTTCGTGAGGGCGCGGGTCGACGGCGAGACGGTCGACCTCGCCGAGCCGCCGGAGCTCGACAAGCAGAAGAAGCACTCGATCGAGGTCATCGTGGACCGCCTCGTCGTCCGGCGGGACGACGAGACCCGACGGCGGCTCGCCGACTCGCTCGAGACGGCGGTGAGGGTCGCCGCCGGCCTCGTGACGATCTCGGTCGTCGGGGAGAAGGGGGCCACGCTCTCCGAGGAGACCCTCTCGACCTCCTACGCCTGCCCCGACTGCGGGACGTCCCTCCCGGAGATCACCCCGCGCCTCTTCTCCTTCAACTCCCCCTACCGCGCCTGCGCGGCCTGCTCGGGACTCGGGTCGGTGCCGCGCGTCGACCCGGACCGCCTCGTCCCCGACCCCACGCTCTCGATCGCCGAGGGGGCGATCGCGCTCTGGAAGCAGGGCTCGGCGAACTGGCGCCTACGGCAGATCGAGCAGCTCTCCAAGGCGGCGAAGTTCTCGATGGACGTGCCCTGGAAGAAGCTCCCCGCCGACGTCCGCGACATGATTCTCCACGGCTCGAAGGAGCGGGAGATCAAGTGGAAGTGGAAGTCCGAGAAGGGTGAGTACGTCTGGTCCTCCTCGTACAAGGGCCTCGTCCCGCTCCTCATGGAGAAGTACAAGGAGGTCGAGAGCGAGGACGCCCGGCAGGAGCTCGAGAAGTTCATGTCGGCGACTCCCTGCCCCGACTGCGGCGGGCGGAGGCTCAAGGCCGAGGCGCTCGCGGTGAAGGTCCGCGGGCAGGCGATCGACGCCCTGACCAGCATGACCCTCGAGGACGCGAAGGGATTCTTCGCGACCTTCGCGGCTGAGCCGCGGGAGCGGGAGATCGCCGGGAAGATCCTGAAGGAGATCGAGGACCGGCTTGGTTTCCTGAACGACGTCGGCATCGGGTACCTCTCGCTCGGCCGTGCCTCGGCGACCCTCTCGGGAGGCGAGGCCCAGCGGATCCGCCTGGCCACGCAGATCGGCTCGAAGCTGATGGGGGTCCTCTACGTCCTGGACGAGCCCTCGATCGGCCTCCACCCGAAAGACAACCGCAAGCTCATCGACACCCTCAAGGCGATGGGCGACCTCGGGAACACGGTCGGCGTCGTCGAGCACGACGGGGAGACGGTCCGGTCTGCCGACCGGGTCGTCGACCTCGGGCCGGGCGCCGGGATCCACGGCGGGGAGGTCGTGGGGGAGGGGAAGGCCAACGAGCTCGTGAGGTTCCCCCGGTCCCTGACGGGGAAGTACCTCTCCGGAGAGCTCTCGATTCCCGTTCCGGAGTCCCGCCGTACGGGGACCGGGAAGAGGGTCACGATCGTCGGCGCCCGCGCGAACAACCTCCGGGACCTCACCGTCCACTTTCCGCTGGGCTGCCTGACGGCCGTGACGGGGGTCTCCGGGTCGGGCAAGTCGACACTGGTCAACGACATCCTCTACCGCGCGGCGGCCCGGGCCCTCCACGAGTCGAACGAGAAGCCGGGGGCGCACGACCGGATCCAGGGGCTCGAGCACGTCGACAAGGTCATCGACATCGACCAGTCCCCCATCGGGCGGACCCCCCGCTCGAACCCGGCCACCTACACGAACCTCTTCGGACCGATCCGCGACCTCATGGCCCAGGTTCCCGAGGCGCGGATGAGGGGCTACGGCCCGGGGCGCTTCTCCTTCAACGTGAAGGGGGGCCGGTGCGAGGCGTGCGGCGGCGGCGGGCAGATCGCCATCGAGATGCACTTCCTGCCGGACGTCTACGTCACCTGCGACGTCTGCGGCGGGCACCGCTACAACCGCGAGACCCTCGAGGTCCGCTACAAGGGGCTCTCGATCGCCGAGGTCCTCGACCTGACGGCCGAGCAGGCGGCCGAGGTCTTCACGAACGTCCCGTCGATCCGGAACGTCGCCTCGACTCTCGTGGAGGTCGGTCTCGGCTACATCAAGCTGGGACAGCCGGCGACGACCCTGTCCGGGGGCGAGGCCCAGCGGGTGAAGCTGGCCAGGGAGCTCTCCCGCCGGGCGACCGGCCGGACGCTCTACATCCTCGACGAGCCGACGACGGGCCTCCACTTCGACGACGTGAAAAAGCTCCTCGGGGTCCTCCACGCGCTCGTCGAGCGCGGGAACACGGTCATCGTCATCGAGCACAACCTCGACGTCGTCAAGACGGCCGACCGGATCGTCGACCTGGGGCCGGAGGGCGGGGCCCGGGGAGGCCTCGTCGTGGCCGAAGGGACGCCCGAGGAGGTCGCCGGGATCGCCGCGTCGGCGACCGGGGCGCACCTCGCCCCTCTCCTCGCGAAGCGACGCGGGGGCGGGCGCCGGTAGATCGGCGGGCCTCCCGGCCCTAGAATGAGCGGTCTGTCGTGATCACGGGCTTCAATACCGACATCCGGCACGGGGATCGCGTCTTCCACGTCCAGACGGAGGACCGTGGCGTCGCCAACCCGATCGTCGAATCTCTCGTCTACGTGGGTGGACAGATCCTCCTGTCGAAGCGGAGCCCCTACTCCGACCTCGTGAGCGAGGGGAAGGCCGACGAGCCGGCCGTACGGCAGCTCATGGACCTGCAGCACCGCCGGATCAT
>CALMDF010000268.1 GCA_937864895.1 uncultured Holophagales bacterium
CCCAGGTCGAGGACCCGCGAGACGACCGGCCGCACCACGGGCGCGGGAGCGGGGGACGAGACGGCGACGCCGCCGCTCCTCCTCGAGACGGCGACCCGGACGGGCGCGCCGCCGGAGAGAAAGGTGAAGGAGAGCCGGCCCGCCTCCGCGTCCCAGTCGAACGGGAGGAGGTCGTACCAGCCGTGGCTCCGGGCCACGAGGTCGAGCTCGAGCCCGGCGACGGCGAAGCGAGCCCCGCTCACGGCGCCGGGTCGGGTTCCGGGGGCGGCGGGGGGAGCCCCATCCCGCCCGTGTGGACGGTGCACCGTTCCGTCGGCTCGGTCCCCGCCACGAAGAGCTCGTTCACCGACGTCGGGCAGTCCTCCGTGACGAGCATCCCCGTCGTCGGGTCCACCGAGGCCGTCACGACGCCGGGCACCTCGGGGAAGGGCTCCTCGAAGAAGTGCGACGGGAGCCGCCGGGCGAAGCCGGCGTAGATCGGCACGGCGGCCGTCGAGCCGGAGAGGTTCAGCCCGCGGTTGTCGTCGAAACCGACCCAGACCGCCACGAGGAGCCGCGGGGAGAAGCCGATGAACCAGGCGTCCCGCCCGTCGTTCGTCGTCCCGGTCTTCCCCGCGAAGATCCCCTGCGCCCCGCGTCCCCGGGCCGAGGCCCCCGTACCGCGGTTCACGACGCCCTGGAGGATCGAGTCGAGGACGGCGACCGCGGCCGCGTCTGCGGCGCGCTTCAGCGGGACGTCGGACCGGTCGATCCGCCTTCCCTCGGGCCCCACGAGGCCGAGGAGGGCGTTGGGGCGGACGAGGATGCCGCCGTTGGCGAAGACGGAGTAGGCGGCCGCGATCTCCATCGGGGTGCACTCGAAGGAGCCGAGCGCCAGCGACGGGTACGCCTTCATCCGCGACGTGATCCCCGCCCGGCGCGCCGTCTCGATGACGTCGGGGAGGAGCGTCCTGCCGCCCCCGGTCTCCCAGACGGCGAGCCGCACGGTCGGGATGTTCCGGGACTGCTCGAGGGCCTGCCGGACCGTGACGGGCCCGAGGAACTGCCCGTCGTAGTTCCGCGGCGACCAGGTCTCCTCCTCGGTCTTACCGAAGACGAGGGCGATCGGGGAGTCCTGGAGGATCGTCACCGGCGTGATCGGCGGGACGAGGTCGCGGCGCTGGAAACCCGCCAGGTAGACGAAGGGCTTGAAGAGGGACCCCGGCTGCCGTTTCGCCTGGACGACGCGGTTGAACTGGCTCGTCTGGTAGTCCCGGCCCCCGACGAGCGCCCGCACGGAGCCCGTGTGGGGGTCGAGGACGATGATGGCCGCCTGGAGATGCTCCTCCCCCTCCTTCGTCCGGAGCTTCTTGAAGCGCTTCTCCAGCTCCTCGAGCCCCTCCTGGACGGCCGCCTGAGCGGCCGCCTGCATATCGGGGTCGAGGGTCGTGTAGAGCGAGAGGCCCGCCCCGGAGAGGTCGGCACGCGACTCCTTCACCTGCGTCAGGACGAAGTCGACGAAGTGGGGCGCCTCGATCCCGGTGACCGGCCTGGCGACACGCGTCAGGGGCGCGGCGAGCGCCGCGTCGTGCGCGGCCTTGTCGATCTTCTTCTCCTCGAGCATTCCCCTGAGGACGAGCGCGCGCCTCTCGCGCGCCCGGTCGGCGTTGCGGAAAGGGGAGAAGCGCCCGGGCGAGGAAATGAGCCCCGCGAGCATCGCGGCCTCGGGGAGGTCGAGCTGCGAGACGGGCTTGCCGAAGTAGTAGCGGGACGCCTCCTCGACGCCCGTGACCGAGACCGCCCCGCGCTGCCCGAGGTAGATCTCGTTCAGGTAGGCCTCGAGGATCTCCTCCTTCTCGTATTTCGCGTCCAGGATGACGGCGAGAAGAGCCTCGACGCTCTTCCTCCGGAGCGTCCGTTCGTGGGTGAGGAAGAGGTTCTTGACGAGCTGCTGGGTGAGCGTGCTCGTTCCGCGCACCGACCGGCGCTTCACGACGCTCTGGAGGACGGCGCCGACGAGCCGCTTCGGCGCGAGCCCGGCGTGGGAGAAGAAGTCGCGGTCCTCGGTCGTCAGGATCGCGTCGATGACGACCTTCGGGACCCTCTCCAGCCGCACGAGCGTCCGGTCCTCCATCTTCCGGTCGAAGACGGAACCGACGATCTCCGGCTCGAACACGAGGTACGGGAGCGGCGCCCCGTCGGACTCGCGCTTCAGGCTGGCGATCCGCCGGCCGGAGAAGTCGATCCTCGCGACGGTCCCGGGAAAGCGGCCGTAGGCCGTCTCGTGCGGGTTGACGCCGACGACGAGCCGGCTCCGCGAGGGGAGGTAGCGCCCGCCCGTGACGGGGGCTGCCGGCACCGGGGCGTAGCGGAGCCGGGAGAGGCGCCGCTCGACGTCGTCGGGACCGAGGGCGTCGCCGGGCTTGAGGACCCAGACGTCGGAGTAGAGCCGCGTCGGGAGATTCCAGCGGCGCCCGTCCATCGTCCGGGAGACGACGCGGTCGTAGTACGCGACGACGAGCGCCAGGGAGACGGCGAAGAGAAGGGCGAGCCCGGCGAGGCCCCAGAGGGCCCACCCCGGAATCGCCCTCCAGAGGCGGCGGGCGCGGGCGACGACGCCGGACCTCACCACGGGAGTGTAGCGAACGCCCGGCTCATCCCGCCGGGGGACGGTGTGGCGCGCCGGGCCCGAGGATCGAGACGACCTGGGCGTCCGTCAGGGCGTGCGCGCCTCCGAGGAGCCGCGCCGCGAGGGTCACCTTCGCGAGGTGCTCGACGCGTTCCATCCGGTGGAGCGCCTCCCGCACGTCGCGGCCGAGGGTCAGGACGCCATGGCTCTCGAGGAGAAAGGCGTCGTGGCCGTCGATCCACGGCTCGAGCGAGCGGGCGAGCTCCTCCGTCCCCGGCGTCGCGTAGGGGACGAGCGGGACGCGGCCGACCGTCAGGACGATCTCCGGCATGACGGGCGCGTCCAGCGGCACCCCCGCCGCGGCGAACGCCGTCGCGACCGGCGGGTGGGCGTGCACCACTCCGCCGACGTCCCCCCGGCGCCGGTAGCAGAGGAGGTGCATCGGCGTCTCCGTCGACGGTCGCCCCTCCCCCTCGAGGACGTGCCCGTCGAGGTCCACGACGAGGAGGTCTTCGGGCTCGAGGCCACCTTTCTCGCGCCCCGCGGGCGTGACGAGAAGGGTCGCGGAGTCGAGGCGCGCCGAGACGTTGCCGTCGGTGGCGGGCGTGAAGCCGAGCGCGTCGAGCCTGCGGCCGCAGGCGACGAGTGCGGCCCGTGCGATCCGGGCGATGTCGGTGGTCATCACGTCCTCCTTTCCCTCACGCGACCGTGGGACTCGCCAGTCCGTCAGGCGGGTCGACGACGACCGAAGAGCTTCCGTTCGGCCCCCGGGAACGGGACCGGGCCCTTCCCGTTGCAACGATACCGGTTGAAAGGCCGGTCCTCGAGGGCCCCGTCGGGGAGGATGCTGACGCCGGCACGGGCGCGCGTCCAGTCACGGTCTGCTCGGACCTGCTCAAACCGGGTGGCTACGCT
>CALMDF010000269.1 GCA_937864895.1 uncultured Holophagales bacterium
GACGGGTAGATCCCGGCCGCGACGACCGGGCCGAGGCGCGGGACGGCCGCGAGGCGGTAGACGGAGCGGGACGCGACGGGAAGCTCCCGGACGTTCCACCGTCCGTCGCGGCGGCTGAGCTCGACGAGGCTCGAGCTCCACGTTCCGGCCAGGATCCGCCGGACCCCGGGCGCCGGCCAGACCGCGTGGAAGGAGACGGGCCGGCCGAGGATCGCCTGGACGTCGACCTTCTCGAGGAGGTCCAGCGAGGGCCACGCCCAGCGGCGGACCGTTCCGTCCGACGACGACGTGACGAGCTCTCGCCCCTTCTCCCCCTCGACGACCGCGAGGTCGTTCACGAGGAAGTCGTGGGCCTTCGTCCGGAGCCTCAGCTTCGGCCCCGGGAGCCGCCAGAGGGCGACCGTCTTGTCGTCCGAGGAGGACGCCAGGAGGTCGCCGTCGCGGGCGAGCGAAGGGATGCCGTCCGTGTGCGACTCCTCGTGACTGACCGTCAGCGTCCCGGTGTCGAGCGACCAGAGGTGGCCGTCCCTCCCCCCCGCGAAGACCGTCTTCCCCTCCGCGTCGTGCTCGGCGGCCCAGAGGGGGCGGCCCCCGGCCGGAACGCGCGCCGACGGCGGGAACCCGGAATACGAGACGACGGCGAGGCGCTGCTTTCTCGGCTCCAGGGCAAGGAGGAAGTCCGAGTCGAGAAAGAGGGGGCCTCCCGGCGACGTCGAAGGAAGGAGGTCGACCTGTTCCGCGCCACGCCAGGCGCTCAGTCCCTCCAGCCCCGAGGCGAGGAGCGTCGGCGCGTCGGGGACCCAGGCGAGGCCGTAGGTCCAGCCGCGCCTCGCGAGGAGACGCGGCCCGGGCGAGCCGGACGTCGAGAAGATCGCGATCGTGTCGAACGGGCCGGCGACGGCGACCTCGCCCCGTGCGTCGTCGACGGCGGCGGCGAAGACCTGCCGTTCCGCGAAGGGGGCCTCGAGGACGGCCTCTCCGGCGGGAAGCGACCAGGCCCGGACGGGTCGCCCTCCGCCCTGCGCGAGGGCCGCGAACCGCTCCCCGAGGTCGACGACCTCCCCTGCCAGGAACGGAGCGTCTGCCCGCAGCCGGCGCGTCCAGGCCTCGCCTTCGCGCTCGAAGACCTCGAGCGCGTCGTCTCCCCGGATCGCGAGGTATCGCCCGGACCTCGAGGTGACGACGCGCCCCTCGACGGCCTTCGGCGCGTCTTCCGGGAGCGGGCCGAGGTCGGTCTCTCCGGGTTTCGAGGGGTGCCGGGCCACGACCCGCCCGCCGCGGACGACGAGGAGCCGCCCCCCGCCGAGCGGCGCGGCGGCGACCTCTCCCGGGCCGAGCGGCACGCGGGACGCCGCGAGGGCGCCGTCGGCTGGGAGGAGGTAAAAGGCCGAGGGGGCGGACAGGACGACGGCCCCATCGAGGGCGCCGAGGACCCCGAGGGCGTCGGGTGGGATGGCGATCTTCCGCTCGAGCGCCAGGAGAGGCCGGGGCCGGGGCGCTCCGCCCGCGCCCCCGCCTCCTGCCACCGGGCTCCTGAGGAGGATCAGCGCCGCCGCGACCGCCGTGAGAGTCCCCGCCGCGGCGAGCCCGAGAAGGGCCGGGGAGACCTTTCGCGCCCTCGCGGGGACCTGGAGGGGAGATTCCGCCTCCCCGGTCTGAGGGAGACCCTCGGCGGACGCCCCGGAGACTTCAGCGGTACTGGCGGGCTCGCTCTCGCCGGCTCCCGGCGGTGCCTCCGGAAGGTGGAACCGGTAGCCGACCCGCGGGACCGTTTCGATGTGCCTCGACGCCTCCGCCTCCCCCAGCGCCTTACGGACGAGGAAGACCGCCTGCGTCAGGGAAGCGTCCGTGACGATCGTGTCGGGCCAGACCGCGTCGAGGAGCTCCTCCCGCGAGACCGGCCGGCCTGCGTGCCGGACCAGGTGCAGGAGGACCTCGAAGGCCTTCGGGGTGAGCGAAACCGGGAGCCCTTCCCTGAGGAGGAGTCGCGCCCGCCCGTCGAGACGAAACTCGCCGAAAACCCACAACTCTCTGGATTCAGGAGGCTTGGCCGACATCACAGGATCCTGTGAGGAGATCGTAGCCGAAAAATGAGACGCCCTTGAGGAACTCGGGCCGACAGCGACCGTAGCTTGGGGCGCCATGAGACGAAACCTCAACCGCCCGCCGACCCTCGCCGGCGCGGCCCTCGCGGGAGCGGCTCTCCTCTTCGCCCTCCCGTCGGCCGCGGCCAACCTCATCGACAACGGGTCCTTCGAGACCGGGCTCGGCGGCTGGGCCGCGACGTCGCCCGTCGAGTGGACTGCGGACGGGGCTGCCGGCCCCGGCTCGGGCTCGGCCCTTCTCCGTGGGAACCCCGGCGTCGTCGGCGCCCTCGCGCTCCAGCAGTGCGCCTCGGTTTCGCCCGGCGTCGACTACGACCTCCGCGCCACGACGCTCCTCCCCCACTCCCCCGAGGCGGAGGGCGGCGTCTCGTTCCGCGTCGTGTGGCACTCCTGGCCCCGCTGCGAGGGCGCGACGCTCGGCCTCTCACCCGCGCTCGACTTCCCTCACGTGTCGCCGGCGGTCTGGACCCGCCGCAGCCTCGAGAGGCTCCGTGCCCCGTCGGGGGCGGCGAGCGCCTCGGTCCAGGTCGTCCCCTGGGCCTCGGGGCCGGAACACGCCTTCTCCGCATTCGTCGACGACGTCGAGCTTTCCGCCTCGAGCAGGTTCGTGACGCTCACGGTGCCGACCGCGGCCTCCGTGGACGGGGCCCGCGGCGAGCGCTTCCGTACGACCCTCGTCCTGACGAACCCGGCCAACTACACCCGGCGCGTCGATGTCGCCCTCCGGTGCCGGGCGGACCAGCCCTGCTCCACCGCGGCGGTGAGCCTTTCCTTCGCGCCGGGAGAGACGCGCGTCTTCGCCGACGCCCTGCTCGAGCTGTTCGGGAAGCGAAACGGCGCCGGCGCTCTCGAGGTGACCTACGAGGCGACCCCTGGTCCGATCGTCGCGTCGGCAAGGGCCGCGACCGTCCACGAGGAGCGGCCCGGCAACGGGATGGCCATCCCCGTCCTCCCGTCCTCGGCGGCGCGGACGAGGGCCACGTTCGCGGGCCTCTCCGACGGGCGCGCCGGCGACGGCGGGACCCGCGTGAACGCCGGCGCCTACAACCCGTCCCCCGCTGCCGTCTTCGTCTTCTTCACCGTCCACGCCGAGAACGGCGAGGCCCTCGACACCGTCATCCAGATGGTCGGCCCGGGCGCGTGGGCCCAGGTCGACGACCTCTTCGGGCTGGCGGGCGCCGGTCCCGTCCGCCCCGGCTCCCACGTCTCCTTCACCTCCGAGGCCCCCGTCTTCCCCTTCCTCATCTCCATCGACAACCGCTCGGGCGACCCGACGTTCCTCGAGCCCAGGGAGAGCTTCCAGCCATGAGACCTCTCGCATCGAACCCGGCGATCCTCTCCGGCCTTCTCGCCGCCGCCCTCTCCGCGCAGGGCGCCGCGGGAGAGAACCTCCTCGTCAACGGCGACTTCCGCGAGGGTCTCTCCGCGTGGTCCCGCCTCGACGTCGTCTCCTTCAGTGCCGGAGGAGCCGCGACGCCGGGCTCGGCCCGCATCACGCTCCCGAGCCGCCCCGAAGGCGGCGACGCGATGCTCCAGTGCGTCCCGGTCGAGGGCTTCCGGCTCTACGACCTCGCCGCCGCCGTCCGCCTGCCGGAGTGGCCCGGACACTCCGGGGGCGTCTCGCTCCGCGTGCAGTGGCACGGCGCCCCGGGCTGCCAGGGACCGTCCCTGCGCGGTGCTCCGTCGCTAGACTTCTCCTACACCGAGCCCTCCGGCTGGCAGGTCAGGGAGCGGCGCCGGATCCCGGCTCCCGAGGCCGCCGCCAGCGCGCTCGTCGTCGTCGTCGCCCGCGCCGCGGGAGAGGAGCCCTACCCGATCTTCGTCGACGACCTCGTCCTGCGCCGCTCCGTCGAGGAGGACGACGTCTTCCTCCCGACGGCCGCCTCCGTCCGCGGCGCGAAGGGCGAACGTTTCGAGACCGACCTCTGGGTCCACAACCCGGCGCCCGCCGAGCGGATGTTCACGCTGCGCCTCTGGCGGGACGGCCGCGCGACGACGCCCGTCGTCCTGCGCGTGGGCCCG
>CALMDF010000270.1 GCA_937864895.1 uncultured Holophagales bacterium
CGGGGAGGAACGGGTCGTCCTCGGCGGATAGGCAGCGGGACGGGGTCGTGATCCGGGAGACCCAGGCCAGGGAGCTCGACGTGTCGTAGTAGTGCTTCGCGCCCCTGAAGCCGTGGAGAGGCGCCGTGACGGCGTCGTCGAACTCGAAGAAGGTCCGCGCCTTCCTCATCCGCTCCGGGTCGAAGCGCCGGGCGGCCCCGGGGTGCCGGCGCAAGAGCTGGCGGGCCTTCTTCCTGAGGCCCCTGAGGAACGTGGCCGTGTAGACGGGGCCGAGCCCTTTCTCGAGCTTCCTCGCGCCCGCCTCGAGGTCGTAGGGGACCGAGATCGTCGCCGCGGCGGCGAGGTGGGCCTGCGCCGGGTTCTCCCCGAGCCATTTCAGGAGGACGTTCCCGCCGAGGGAGACGCCGATCGCCGCGTGAGGGACGCCGGGCTCGTCCGGCACGAGGGACCTCACGACGTGGTCGAAGTCCGCCGTCTCGCCCGAGTGGTAGAGCCGGGCTCCCCGGTTCGGGATGTTCCGGGAGAGGTCGGGGAGCCTCCGGGCGCAGGAGCGGAAGTTGACGGCGACGGCCCTGAGCCCGCGCGCCTCGAGGAGGGCGAGGAGGCCCTGAACGTAGACCGAGTGGGCGCTCCCCTCGAGGCCGTGGAGGAGGAGGACGCGGGGCGCCCCCGTCGGGCCGTCGAGGTGGTCGAGGATCAGCTCGTCGCCGTCCGGGGTCGGCAGGGACTCCCGTCGGAGGGGTACGAGGAGCCGCGGCCGCGTCAGCCTCCCCCAGAACGTCTGGACGTGGTGGTGGCCCAGGGCGGGGGCGGGGTCGAAGGAAGGGAGGCTCTCTTCGCGGTCCATGCGGGTCGGTCCGTGGCCGGCCGGAGTTTAGGGTCCGCCGCCCCGGCCCGGGCGCCCGGCGGCTAACATCCCGCCGCCCTGCCGCGCCCCCCGCAGCTCTCCCCGGCAGCCACCTCGATCAAGGGCTCCGTCTACTCCTCGGTCCTCCACCGGCTTTCGGCCCGGGGCGGCGAGGTCTACCCGCTCCACGTCGGAGACACCTTCCTGGAGCCCGCGGACGGGTGCCGGATGGAGGACCTGACGGTTGCCGCGAACCCGGGGATGCACCGGTACGCGCCCCCGCAGGGCCTGCCGGCCCTCGTCGACGCCGTCCTCGAGCGGCTTCGGGCGCGCGCCGGCGTCCCTCTCGAGCGGGCGAACGTCTTCGTGGCGGGAGGCGGGACCTCGGGCCTGGCGTCGGTCGCCGGCGCGATCGTCTCTCCCGGCGACGAGGTCCTCCTCCTCGCGCCCCACTGGCCCCTCGTCGAGGGACACGTCCGGATGGCCGGCGGCCTCCCGGTCGACGTCCCCTTCTTCGGCGTCGCGGAGACGCCCGAAACGGCGGTCGCGGCCGTGGAGGCGGCCCTCACGGCGCGGACGGTCGCGCTCTACGTGAACACGCCGAACAACCCGACGGGGAAGGTCGTCCCGCGCTCCTGGCTCGAGGCGCTCGCCTCCTGGGCGCGGCGGCACGACCTCTGGCTCCTCTTCGACGAGGTCTACGAGGAGTACGTCTACCGGGGCGAGCACGTCCCCGGCCTCTCCCTCGCCCCGGAGCGTTCCTTCGCCGTCCACTCCTTCTCGAAGGCCTACGGCATGGCGGGGAACCGGGTGGGATACGTGGCCGGGCCGGCTTCCGCCGTCGCGGAGGCGCTCAAGCTCTCCACTCACACCGTCTACGCGGCGCCCACCGCCGCCCAGCTCGCGGCCCTCCGGATCCTCGAGGGGGCGGGCGACGCCTGGGTGGCGAGGACGCGCGAGGCCTACCGGAGCCTTGGCGACGCGGCGGCCGACCGCCTCGGCGTCCCGCGCCCGGAGGGGTCGACCTTTCTCTTCCTCGACGTCGCCGCTCACCTCGACGGGCGGGGCCTGACGGGCTTCCTCGAGGACGCCGCGGACCGCGGTCTCCTCGTCGCTCCCGGCCCGAGCTTCGGTCCGTACCCCTCCCACGTGCGGGTCTGCTTCACGTCGGCTCCCGCCGCCGCCGTCCTGCGGGGAGTGGAGGTCCTCGCGTCCCTTCTCGGCCGGTAGCGCCCGAAGGCCGGTGCTATCGTCCCCTCTCCGACTGGAGGGGACCGGGGCGATGTCGTTCGAGCCCGACCGCGAGGAGGGGGCGAATCCTGCGAGCCGGGGAGCCGCGATCCTCGTCGTCGACGACAACGAGGTGAACCGCGACCTCCTCTCGAGGCGCCTCGTCTCGGCGGGCTACGCGGTGGCGACGGCCGCCTCGGGCCCCGAGGCCCTCGAGGCGCTGACGGAGGGGCGGTTCGACCTCGTCCTCCTCGACGTCATGATGCCGGAGATGGACGGGCTCGAGGTCCTCCGGCAGGTCCGGGCCCGCCACGGGGTCGCGGACCTCCCGGTCGTCATGGCGAGCGCCCTCGCGGAGAGCCGCGACCTCGTCGAGGCGCTCCGGCTCGGCGCGAACGACTACGTGACGAAGCCGCTCGACATGCGGGTCGTCCTGGCGCGGGTGGGGACCCAGCTCGCCCTGCGCCGCGCGACCGAGGACGTGAAGAGGCTCGCGGAACAGCTCGGGGCGGCCCAGGAGAGGATCGCCACCCTCCTCTCGACCGGGGGCGAGGCCTTCGCCGACTTCGGCCGGTGGGCGCGCTCGATGGCCGAGGGGGTCGGGCAGACGCTGGGAGCGGAGGAGGTCTCGGTCTGGCTCCTCCAGGAGGAGGCGTTCGTCTCCGTCGCGGGGACCTCGGGCCGCCCCCCGGCCCCTGCCGACGTCGCGGCGCTCCCGTCCGGCGAGAGCCGCAGCCTCGAGGCGGGGCGCACGGTGACCCCGGTCCGCGGGCCGCGCGGAGACCTCCTCGGGGCGCTCGTGGCGGACGGCAAGGAGTCCTGGGACGCGGTGGAGCGGGGCCTTCTCGCCGGGTTCGCCCACCAGCTCGGCGGGGCGCTCGAGCTCCAGAGGATGAAGGAGCAGCTCGCGGCGGCCCGGCAGAGGTCGTCCCGCCTTCCCGGGACGACCCAGGTCCTCGACATTCTCTACGTCTGCCCGGCCTGCGGCCGCTGCTACGGCCCGCAGGCGAGAGAGTGCGAGTCCGACGGGACCGTCCTCAGCGAGCCGCGCGGCATCCCTCACCGCGTCCTCGACCGCTACGAGCTGGGACGCGTCCTCGGCGAGGGGGGAATGGGGACCGTCTTCGAGGCGTACGACGAGAAGCTGGACCGGATCGTGGCCGTCAAGGTCGTCAAGCCGGAGCACTTCCGCAACGCGACGGTGAGGCGGCGGTTCGTCCTCGAGGCGCACGCGATCGCGGCCATCCGTCACCCGAACGTCGTCGACCTCTTCGACTCGGGGGACCTCGGCGACGGCTCGATGTTCCTCGTCATGGAGAGGCTCCGGGGCCGCGACCTCTCCGACCTCCACCGGTCCTCCGGGAGCGGAACTCCCGCCCAGGTGGCGAGCCTCCTCAGGCAGGGGGCCGGGGCCCTCGGGGCGGCCCATCGGCAGGGGATCGTCCACCGCGACATCAAGCCCGAGAACGTCTTCCTCTGCCCCGATGGGGAGGGGTTCCGCGTCCGCCTCCTCGACTTCGGCCTCGCCAAGCGGGTCGACGGGGAACGGAAGCTGACGCAGAGCGGCCTCATCGTCGGGACCCCGGCCTGGATGCCGCCCGAGCAGATCTCCGGGCGGGAGGTGGACGAGAGGACCGACGTCTACTCGTTCGCGGCCGTCTGCTACCTGGCGCTCACCGGTCGCGGCGTGACGGTGGAGACCGACCTCGACCGGGTGTTCGTCGACGTCGTCAGGAACCCGCCGCCGCTCGTCTCGAGCCTCCTCCCCGGGATCCCGGCGGACGTGGACGAGGCCTTCCGGAGCGCGCTCGCCAAGAACCCCAACGGCCGCCCGCGGGACGTCGAGGCCTGGGCGGGGGCCCTCGCCGACGCCCTCGAGGCCCTTTCCCCCCGGGGCCCGGGCTGGGTCTTCCCCCCGCCGGAGGAGCGTCCCCGGGGAGCCGTGGCGCCGACGCTCATCACCGCCCGGCCCCCCTCCTGACGCCGTCCCCTGCTAGGATCAGCCCACCATGCACGTCGAGGTCCGAAAGAAGGCCGATGTCGTCGTCGCC
>CALMDF010000271.1 GCA_937864895.1 uncultured Holophagales bacterium
CCGACTCGACGCGCGGCTACCTGTCCGTCAAGAAGGCGAAGATGGGGCACCTTCTCAAGCTGGTCTAGCGGGGACCGCCGCGGTGGCCTGCGGGATCGTCCTCGTCGGGGGCCTGTCGAGCCGCATGGGGAGCGACAAGGCCCTCCTGCCCGTCGGAGGGGTCCCGATGGCGCTCCTCCAGGCGTGCAAGCTGGACACGTTCTGCAGCCGCACGGCGCTCGTCGGCAAGGAACGAGGCGGCTTCGAGGGCTGCGGGTACCCCTTCGTCCGGGACGGCACGGACGAGAGGGCGGCCCTTCACGGTCTCCTCGCCGCTCTCGAGTGGAGCCCGGAGGAGACCGTCGTCGTCCTCGCTGCGGACGTCCCGCGGCTTTCCGCGGGGCTCCTCTCGGCGCTCCTCGCGCGGGCCCTCGAGACGGGGGCGCCTGCGCTCGTCCCCTCGGCCGGAGGACACCCGCAGCCCCTTGCCGCCGTCTGGACGAAGCGGGCCCTTCCCGCCCTCCGCGCCGCAGCGGCCGCCGGCGACCTCTCGCTCCGTCGCGCGATGGAGTCCGCCCGCGCCGTCGTCCTCTCCGAGGAGGAGACGGCGGCTCTCCCCGGTTTCGTTCCCGGGGCCTTCAGCAACGTCAACACGCCGGAGGACTACCGTGCCGTCCAAGAAGAGACCGCCTGAGCTGACCCACCTCACTCCCGGAGGGGCCGCGCGCATGGTCGACGTTTCGGGCAAGGCGCCGTCGCTCCGGACGGCGACGGCCCGGGCCGTCGTGACGCTCGGCCCGGCGGCGTGGTCGGCCCTCGACGCCTCGGAGAACCGGAAAGGGGACGCGCTCGCCGTCGCCCGCCTCGCGGGAATCCAGGCGGCGAAACGGGCCTCCGACTGGATCCCGCTCTGCCACCCGCTCGTCTTCGACGCCGTGGAGGTCGTGCTGAAGCGCAATGCCGGGGAGCGCCGCGTCGAGATCGAGGCCTCCGTCCGTGGGACCGGGAAGACCGGCTACGAGATGGAGGCGATGGTCGCCGCGGCCGCGGCGGCGTTGACGGTCTACGACATGTGCAAGGGGGCGGAGAAGGGGATCGTCGTAGGACCGGTCGAGCTCGTGTCGAAGACGGGCGGCAAGAGCGGCGACTGGACCCGGGAAAAGGCGGCCCGCTCGTCAGGGCGCCGCGGGCGCTGAGCCTTCCGGCTCCGAGCCTGTCTCGAACGGCTCCGCGGCGGCCTCGAAGAGGGCCGGCAGGAGCGCCGCGAGCGGGAGGAGAGCGAGGCGGTCCCACGTCCAGGTGACGAGCCAGGCCACGTCGACGCGGGCGAACGCGAAGGACGCGAGGAGGAGCGCCGCGTAGGCCGCGGCCCCCGCGAGAAGCGGCCCCCGTTCGCGCCGCACCCCCGGCGACAGCGCGAGGAGTACGGCCGCGCCGAGGAGCCACGGGACGGCCGGGAGAAACGCGAGGTCCCGGAGCGTCGACAGGGCCCGGAGCACTTTTGCCGGGTCGAAGGATCCCGGCGCGAAGTCGGCGAGGCCCGATACGCCGTGAGCGGCCCGGAAGACCGACCAGGGAAGGACGCCGAGCCCGAGCCCGAGGCCACCGACGATGGCCGCGACCCGAAGACGCCGGGCGGCCGCGAGGAGCCCCACGGCGACGAGGAGGACGACGACTCCCTCCTGCTTCGTAAGCGCGGCCTGGGCGAGGAGGAGCCCGGTCACCACCGGCGTGAGCGGTGTCGGAGACCGGCTCTCGAGGAGAAAGAGCGCCGCGAGGACGAGGACGAGGAGGAGAGCTTCGGCGTACCCGGTGTAGGCCGCCGTCTGGAAGTAGGGGAGGAGCGTGAGCGACGCCGCGGCCAGAAGGCGCCACGGCAGCGGGGCGCGCGTCCGGGCGAACGTCAGGCCGGCGGCGAGGGCGAGGAGGATCGGCCGGAGGAGCGCCAGGAGGAGCTCGTCGTAGCGGCCGAGGAGCCTCGCCGTTCCGGCGAGGAGGAGGGGCCAGAGAGGAGGGTACTCGGGGTGCGAGAACGCCCCGGCGGGATCGACCCGGAAGACGGACGACAGCTCGCCCGTGGCGTGGATCGCCCGTGCCTTCAGCCCCCAGACCGCGAGGTAGTCCCCCATCGAGAGCGGCTGGCGGAGCGCGAGGAACGTCGCGGAGACGAATCCGCACCCGAGGACGGCCGCCGCGAGCGCGACGAAGAGGTGGCGCCTCATCGTTCGACGTCTCCGGCGGGCCCGCGCACGAGCGTCACCTCGGTCCCGATTCCCGGTCCGATCGAGACGTGGCGGGGCGCGAGGAGGTAGGCCGCCTTGCGCCGAAGGCGCTCGCGGGCCTCGGGCGCGACGAGGGGCCCGACGGACAGGACGGCGTCGGCCTGGAGCGGCCAGGTCGCGGCGGCGCGGAGCGCGTCGGCGGCGAACGCGGCGTCCCGGGCGATGCCGGGGGCGTTAAGGAGACGGCCTCGGGGACCGGCCCGCCAGAAGCGGGCAGCCATCGAGAGCGAGTCGGAGAGGGGAAGGTCCTGCCTCGCAGCTCCCGCGACGAGCGCGCCCAGGCCCGCCCCGGCGAGGAGGGCGGCGAGAAGGCGGCGGGAGCGGATCGGAATCAAGCGGTGGCGGCTCCGGGCCGATTGTAGAGACAGCCTAGAATCGCGGGATGCCGGATCTCCCGGAGCGCGCGCTCGTCGACGGACACGGGCGGAGGATCACCTACGCGAGGATCTCCGTCACCGACAGGTGCAACCTTCGCTGCGTCTACTGCATGCCGGAGGATCAGGCTTTCCGGCCGCTTCCCCACCTGATGACGCGGGCGGAGATCGCCCGGGCGGCGCGCCTCCTGGCCTCCCTCGGCGTCACGAAGGTGCGCCTCACGGGGGGCGAGCCGACGACGCGTCCCGACCTCGCCGGGATCGTCTCGGACCTCTCCGCGATCGGCTTCCCGGGCGGGATCGCCCTCTCGACGAACGGGGTTCTGTTTCCCCGCGTGGCGCGGGAGCTCCTCGCCGCGGGGCTGACGAGAGTGAACATCTCGCTCGACGCCGCCGAGGCCGAGCATTTCCGGAAGATGGCGAGGCGCGACCATTTCGAGCCCGTCGCGGAGTCGATCCGGCTCTCGCTCGAGCTGCCGTTCGAGAGCGTCAAGCTGAACGCAGTCGTCATCCGCGGGTTCAACGAAGGGGAGGTCGTGAGGCTCGCCGCCTGGACGGCCGACCGGGCCCTCTCCGTGAGGTTCATCGAGTTCATGCCGTTCGGGGACAACTCCTGGAAGACCGAGGACTTCGTCGGCTGGGAGGAGATGAAGGGCTGGCTCGAGGCGGCGGGATACGTCCTCACCCCGGTCGAGAAGGATCCCGTCTCCGGCCCCGCCGACGAGTACCGGGTCTCCTCGGCCGCGGGAGCCCACCGCGGGACGATCGGCTTCATCACGCCGGTCTCGGACCGGTTCTGCGACTCGTGCAACCGGATGCGGCTGACGCAGGACGGGTTCCTGAAGGGTTGCCTCTTCGGGCACCGCGACGTCGACCTCCTCCGCCCGATGCGCCGGGGCGCGAGCGAGGAAGAGCTCCTGGCCCTCGTCGAGGAGGCGGCCCGGACCAAGGAGGAGAAGCACCCGATGTTCCTCGGCATGAGCAGGCTCTCGCTGCCCCTCCACTCCCGGAACATGAGCGAGGTGGGAGGATGACCGGCGCCGTTCGCGTCGCGGTCCTGACGGTTTCGGACCGCTCCTTCCGCGGCGAGCGCGAAGACCTGGGCGGGCCCGCGGTGGCTGCCGCCGCCCGCCGCCTTCTCGCCGCGGAGGTCGTGGAGGTGAAGGTCGTCCCGGACGAGAAGGACGACATCGTCTGGCACCTGACGCGCCTCGCGGACAACGTGCACGTGGACGTCGTGCTGACGACGGGAGGGACCGGGATCTCCGTCCGCGACGTCACGCCCGAGGCGACCCGCTCGGTCGTCGGCTTCGAGGTGCCCGGGCTGGCCGAGGCCATGCGCGCCGCGAGCCGCGCCGCGCTGCCCGCCGCGATGCTCTCGAGGCAGTTCGCGGGCGTGCGCGGGAAGACGCTCGTCGTGAACCTCCCCGGGTCTCCGAAGGGAGCGGTGGAGTGCCTCGAGGCCATCGCCGCCGCCCTCCCTCACGCCGTCGCGATGCTCCGGGGCGAGGTCGGGGACGCGCACCCGGTCCGCGGGGGCGGGGCCTGAGACGGGACGCCGGGTCTCCGTCTTCCGTGGCCCTGACCTGCCGCCTCTCGGCGCTTCCCGTCCTCGCTTCCCTCGCCCTCCTGGCCGGGCTCCCGGCGACGGCCGGAGCCTCGCGCGAGGTCCCCGCAGAAGGCGGCGAGCCGACCCGCCGGATCCTCCGGCTCGCCACCGGTAAGGTCGAGACGGTCCCGCTCGAGGCCTACGTTTCGGCGGTCCTGCCGGCCGAGATCGGCGCGAGCGCCCCGGCCGCGGCCCTCGAGGCCCAGGCCGTTGCCGCGCGTTCGTACGCCGTGGCGAGGAAGGGGCGCCACGAGGACCGGGGCGCCGACCTCTGCGACGGGGTGCACTGCCAGGTCTACGCCGGCCTTTCGAGGGCGACCGCTGCGACGCGCCGCGCGGCCGAGGCTTCGCGGGGAATCGTCCTCGTCCAGGGAGGCCGGGTGATCGCCGCCCCCTTCCACGCCGTCTGCGGTGGGAGGACGGCGCGACCGTCGGCCGTGTGGGACGACGAGGAAACGCCCGACCTCGTCCCCGTCGAGGACGACGCCTGCCTCTCGGCGAGCGGTGCGCGGTGGACGTTCTTCCTCCCGAGGGCCCAGGTCCCGGCGCTCACCGCGAGGCTCGGATTCCCGGAAGGGCGCTTCCTGGAGGTTTGGGGTCATTCGGACGACGGCCGGGTCGCGGCGCTGCGGCTCGCGGCGCCCGGAGGGAAGTCGCTCGTCGTGAAGGGATTCGACCTGAGGGCCCGGGCCTCGGAGATCTGGGGGTGGGCGGCGGTCCGGTCGACCGACTTCGAGGTCACCGAGCGGCCGCAGGGCTACCTCTTCTCGGGACGCGGGACCGGGCACGGCGCGGGGCTCTGCCAGGCGGGGGCGATCGCGAGGGCGGCGCGGGGGGAGAGCCGCGGAGCGATCCTCGCGCATTACTATCGCGGGGCCTCGACGGCGTCGCTCGACGCCCTTGAAACGAGTCGATGAGAACTCCCGCGCTCCTCTCCGGCCTCGACGTCCTCCTGGAGGACCCCGCGCCGCTCCGCGGGCGCCGGATCGGCCTCGTCGCTAACCCGGCCTCGGTCACGTCCCGTTACGTCCCGACCGCGAGGGCGCTCCTCGACGCGGGCCTCGACGTACGCGTTCTCTTCGGCCCGGAGCACGGCCTCACCGGGGCCGTCCAGGACATGCTCGCGGTCGGCGACGGCGACACGCCCCCGGGAAGGCTGCCCGTCGTCTCGCTCTACGGCGAGCGCTTCGAGGACCTCTCTCCCCGGCCGGAGCACCTCGAGAGCCTCGACGTCGTCGTCTGCGACCTCCCCGACGTCGGCTCCCGCTACTACACGTTCGTCTGGACCACGGCGCTCTTGATGAAGGCGTGCGCGGCCCGTGGAATCCCCGTCCTCGTCCTGGACCGCCCGAACCCGCTCGGAGGGTTCGCCGTCGAGGGGAACCTCCCGGAGGAGCGGCTCCTCTCCTTCGTCGGTCTCTGGCCCCTCCCCCCGAGGCACGGCATGACGCCGGGCGAGATCGCGCGATACGTGAACTCCCAGTTCGCTTTCGGGTGCGACCTGACCGTAGTCCCCATGAAGGTCGCGGGATGCGCGGGACCTGCGCCGCGGGGCCGGATCGGCGAGACGCCCGCCTGGGTCCTCGCCTCGCCGAACATGCCGACGCGCGACACGGCGCTCGTCTACCCGGGGATGTGCCTCCTCGAGGGGACGAACCTCTCCGAGGCGCGCGGCACGACCCGCCCGTTCGAGATCGTCGGCGCGCCGTGGCTCGACGCCGGAAGGACCGCCGACCGGGCCAACGGCCTCGGGCTCGCGGGCGTCGCCTTCCGTCCCCACGTCTTCCGGCCCACCTTCCACAAGTTCGCGGGGCAGGACTGCGGCGGCGTCCAGCT
>CALMDF010000272.1 GCA_937864895.1 uncultured Holophagales bacterium
AGAGATCTCCTCGCTCTCGAGGGAGATGAAGGAGGCGGCGCGCGAGCTCGAGTTCGAGAAGGCCGCGCAGCTGCGTGACCGGATCCGGGAGCTCAGGTCGATGCAGGTCTTCCGCTGACGGCCTGAAAGGGGAACGGGGGCGGTTTCCCACCCCCGTTCCCGCGCCGGCGGCCCCGGGCGGGGCCGGGCTTCAGATCTTCTCGACGACCTTCGCCAGGACGCTGCCGCCGTGGCCGTCCAGCCCCTCGACGTGCACCCGGTCCCCTACTTTCGGGGCCCCGGTCACGATGGTCGCCCGCGAGACGATCACCCTGGTCTCGTCGACGATCCACGTCCCGATCGGGACGGTGGCGCCGGGTCCGGAGCCTCCGCCCGGGGGAAGGCTCACGACGACCCCGTCGAAGGCCACCTCCGCGACGGGGGGAGCGGCGAAGACCTCGGCGATGACGAGGGCGAGGAAGGAGCCGTCCTCCAGCTCCCGGGCGAGGACGCCCACCGGGTCGCCGACCACGGGGTCACCGAGGATCTTCGTCTTCTCGTCCACGGTGAAGAGCCGGTCAGGCGTGGCGCCGTCCGCCGGTCCGATCGTCCAGAGGCTCGGCTCGATCGCCTTCACGATCCCCGAGTACCGCTCGGTCGGGAGCGAAGGGACGTGCTCCGAGATGTGGATCAGGATCGCGAGGAGGGAGCCGTCGGCCTGGGGGCGGGCGATCACGTCCACCTCGTCGCCGACCTTCGGCTCGCCGATGATCCGGGTGCGGGCGTCGACCTTCAGGACCTTCAGTTCGCCTTCCGCGACGGTGATCGTCCAGGACTCCGTGCCGATCGACTCGACGACTCCGTGGAGCCTCACGGTCGGCATCGGGCTGGGTCCGAGCTCCATGACCCTCACTGCGACGAGGTCTCCGGCGCCTGCCATGGCCATGACGAGAACGAGGTCCCCGACTGCGATGTCCTCGAGCCCGCCGTGTCCGACGCCGTCCCAGGGTCCGCCGAAGACGGTCTTCCCGGTCACCTTCACCGTGAACCCAAGGACCTTGAGGCTCGGGACTTCGGTGTCGATGGCCTCGACGGTTCCGGTGAGGGCCACGTCCTCACGCTGCTCCATGACGACGATCGATCCGGCCAGGAGCGGGGAGGAGGCCGGGTCGACGAAGGCGATGATCCGCTGGCCGGGCTCGAGGTCGCCCGCCGTCCCTTCGGTCCCGTTCGAGAAACGCACGGTCGCGCCGGACGCGTCGAAGGAAACGAGGCCGCCCAGGAGAGTGACGACCGGGAGATTCACCGAGGAGATCATTCCCTCGATCGAGGCGGGTTGAGGCCCGTCGACGGCCGGCGTGCGCCGGACGGCGGCGGCGGAGGGAAGCGCCATCAGGAGGAACAGGGCGGCGGCGAATCCTGTCCGGAGAAGCTTCATGCGTGACCTCACTGCCTTCGGGGGAGTCGGCCCCCGGTTCCGCGGGCCGGGTTCTTCTCTCAGGATGTAGTGACCGGCGAAGGCCGATCCCACGTTCTGTCGCCCCTTATCGGCCAGAGGTCGATCCTGGCTGGCCCAGCTCCCTATTCCCGGGCCCGGCGATCGCCGCGAGGCGCCGCGACCGGCGCGCCGAGGCCGTCCCCGGGCGGCCTGCGGTCCCTGGCGGGCCAGATGGCGAAGGCGACCCCCGCGAAGATGAGCGCCGCGGCGCCGAAGAGCCTCGGCGACGGCTCCTCCCCGAGGACGACGAAGGCGAGGGCCCCGGCGAAGAGAGGCTGGACGTAGATGAAGAACGCCGTCGTCGACGCCCCGGTCCGGGCGAGGGCCCAGGCGTTCAGGGCGTACGCCCCGACGGTGCCGAGGAGAACGGCCCCCGCCACCGCGCCGAGGGCCTGCCCCGAGAGCTCCCCGGGCCGGAGCCGGTAGAGGTCGGGAAGGGCGATGAGGACGATCGGGACCGCCCCGTAGCGGAAGGCCTGCGCGACGAACGAGAGAGCGGAACGCCGGGCGAGGACGTCGCGCGCCGCGACGAGGAAGAAGGCATAGGCCGCCGCGTTCAGCGTCACGAGGACGTCGCCGACGAGCGTCCCGCCGCCGAACGTGAGGCCGGCCGGGCCGAGCAGGAAGACGACGCCCCCGAAGGCGAACGGGACGCCGAGGAGCCGCCGCGCCGAGGGACGCTCGCGGCGCATCAGGAGCCCCACGACGATCGTGAAAACCGGCACGGTGGCGACGAGGAGCGTCGCGTGCGTCGCGGTCGTCCGGTGGAGGCCCGAGATGAAGAGGACCTGGTTCGCGACGATGCCGAACAGGGCGAGGAGGGCGACGTGGCCGCGCTGGCGAAGGGTCTGGGGCGGGTCGGGTCCGGCAAGAGCGCGTGCGGCGACCGAGAGGAGCAGGGCGCCGAAGATCCCCCGCATCGCCGCGAGCGTGAACGGCGTCATCTCCCGCATGGCGATCTTTCCGAAGACCGGGAGCGTCCCGAAGAAGACCTGGACGAAGAGGAGGGCGACGTAGGGGGCGATGCCCGCGTCGCGGGCTCTCGCGTCAGCCGCCAAGGGGGACCGCGGCGACGACGCCCTCGACCGCCCCGGAGGGCGTGTCGACGAGGAGGACCGTCCCCGGGGCCTCGTGCTCGCGTTTCACGTAGGCGAGGGCGACGCGCCGGCCGCGGAGCGCCGAGTCGACCGCGCTCGTCACGGCTCCGACGGACGCCTCCCCGGCGCGTACCACGTCGCCCGGTCCCGCGCCGCTCGAGAGGGGGAGGAGGATCGCGACGAGGTGCCGGTTGACGTGCCCGTAGGTCTTCAGCCGGGCGATGGTCTCCTGGCCGAGGTAGCACCCCTTGCCGTAGGAGATCGCCGTCCGCTCGAGCCAGGCCTCGTTCGGCAGGACGCTCTCGTTCAGCTCGGCTCCCCAGCGCGGGAGGCCCGCCTCGATCCGGCCCGCCTCGAGGACCTCCGGCGGGGCCGGTGTCGCCCCGTGGGCCACGAGGAGCGCGAGGACCCGGCCGGCATCGCCGCTGGCGGCCCTCAGGTCGAAGCCCTCCTCTCCGGCGCGTGAGACGCGGACGACACGGACGGCGGCGCCCCCGGCCTCCGCCGGGCGGTGAGAGAACGGCGCCGCAGGGGGAGCGCCGACGCCGGCGGACTCGAGGACGCGGGCGGCCCCGGGCCCTTCCAGGTGGACGATCCCGGTCGACGGCGTCCGGTCCTCGAGGGTGGACCTGCTGAACGGGACGTAGCCGGAGAGGATCGCGACGAGCGGCCCCGCGAGGGCCGGCTCGCAGTCGAGGAGGATGCCTTCCTCCGTCCGGAGGACGAGCATCTCCGCGCGCAGCCTCCCCTTGGGCGTCAGGAGAGCGGCGTGGCAGCCGGAGCCGGGGCCGAGGCCCTTAACGGCGTTCGACACGAGCCCGTGAACGAGCTCGGCGCAGTCGG
>CALMDF010000273.1 GCA_937864895.1 uncultured Holophagales bacterium
AGGTCCCCGGGATCGGCTCGGGGGACACCGGGTCGCCCTCCGCGGGCTTGGGGTTCGGCGGGTTCGTCCCCTGGAGGCTGCGGACGTACGACACGAGGGCGGACAGCTCCTCGGGCGGGACGGCGCGCCCCCAGGGCGGCATTCCCTTGGCCGGCCAGCCCTTGGCGATCGACTGGAAGACCTGCTCGACCGACCCGCCGTGGATCCAGCGGTCGTCGGTGAGGTTCGGGCCGATGAGACCCTGCGCCTTCTCGCCGTGGCAGGGGGCGCAGGACTTCGCAAAGCGGGTGGCGCCCAGCTCGACGACGGCCGCGTTGCCGGTGCCGGCGAGGAGCTCGGCGGCGGTCGGCGGCACGAGGGGGTTCGCGTCGTAGTGGGCCTGGACGGCGGTGAGCGCCTGCTCGGTGTCGGCCCGGTACTCCGCCTCCATCGACCCTTCGCCGAAGCTCAGGGCGTAGAAGATGAGATAGGCGGCGGCAAAGATCAGGGAGCCCCACCAGATGGCCATGAGCCAGCCCGGCATCGGGTTGTCGTATTCCTTGATCCCGTCCAGCTCGTGGAGAACCTTGTCTTCGAACTGTGCCATGGTCCCCTCTCGTCAGGCTCGCGGGGCGGCGCCCGCAGGGAGTTCGGCCGGGGCCTCGCCGTCCCCCTCGAGGGGGAGGCGGGCGAGCGCGTCCATCTCCTCGGGGCGGGACCGGAAAACCCGGACCGCGACGAAGATCCAGACGCTGATGAAGAAGAGCATCGAGGCGATGGCCCAGGCGGTCGCCCCTGTCCGGGCGGCGAGCTCCTGCAGCACGGCTACTTCTCCGCGATCGCGGCGGGGTCAGCCGCCGGTACGGGAGCGGCCGGCGGCGCCGGGGCGAGGGGCGCCTGCGGCGCGACCCTCTTCCATTTGATGTCGGTCCCGAGCCGCTGGAGGTAGGCGGTGAGCGCCGTGATTTCCCTGTCCGCGAGCCCTGCCGGGCCCTGCTGGGCCTCGACCTCGGCGGCAATCAGCTTCGCCTGGGCCGCGATGGCGGCCGGGGCGCTCTCGATCTCGCCGTCCGTGTAGGGGGTGCCGACGGAGCGCAGGGCGCGCATCTTCGAGCCGACGCGGCTCGCGTCGATCGGGTCCTTCTGGAGGTGCGGGTAACGGGGCATGACCGACCCGGGGGTCGTCGAGTCGGGGCGGTCCATGTGGCGGACGTGCCAGAGCGACGGGTACTTCCCGCCGACGCGGTGGAGGTCGGGGCCGGTCCGCTTCGAGCCCCACTGGAAGGGGTGGTCGTAGACGTACTCGCCCGCCTTCGAGTACTCGCCGTAGCGTTCCGTCTCGTACCGGAACGGGCGGACGAGCTGCGAGTGGCAGTTGTAGCAGCCCTCGCGGATGTAGATGTCGCGCCCGAGGACCTCGAGCGGCGTGTAGGGCTTGACGCTCGCGATCTCCTTGACGTTCGACTTGTCGAAGAACATCGGGATCGCTTCGACGAGGGACCCGACGGAAAGGGCGAGGGCCGTGAGGACCGTGAGGAGGACGACGCGTCCCTCCAGGATCCGGTGGAAGCCGTGCCGGAGGGAGTGCTGGAGGCGGTAGAGGGCGTGGTCGTAGGTGTTCGGCGGCGTCACCGCGCCCGGCGCCGAGAGATCGGCCACGAGCGGCGGGGCGGTCACCTCGGGCTCCTCGGCGTAGTTCGCCGGGGCGCCCTTGATCGTCTTCACGAGGTTGTAGACGAGGAAGAAGAGGCCGGAGAAGAAGAGGATCGCCGCGACGAGGCGGACCCAGTACATCGGGACGATCCGGATGACGGTCTCGATGAAGTCGGGGTAGGCGAGGCGGCCGTCGGGCTCGAAGGCGCGCCACATCGCCCACTGGGTGATGCCGGCGACCCACATCGACACCTGGTAGAGGATCAGGCCGATCGTCGAGATCCAGAAGTGCGTCGTCGCGAGCTTCTTCGAGTAGAGCTCCGTCTTCCAGAGCCTCGGGACCGCCCAGTAGAGGATCCCGAACGAGAGGAAGGCGTTCCAGCCGAGGGCGCCCGCGTGGACGTGCCCGATCGTCCAGTCGGTGAAGTGCGAGACCGCGTTCACCGACTTGATCGACATCATCGGGCCTTCGAAGGTCGACATGCCGTAGTACGTCACGGCGACGACCATGAACTTCAGGATGGGGTCCTCGCGCAGCTTGTGCCACGCGCCGCGGAGCGTGAAGAACCCGTTCACCATGCCGCCCCAGGACGGCATCCAGAGGATGAGGGAGAAGAGCATCC
>CALMDF010000274.1 GCA_937864895.1 uncultured Holophagales bacterium
CCCGCCGAGATCCAGGATACCGTCCGCACCTGGCTGGCTGCGGCCCAGGCGATCGATCTGCAGCCCGGAATGGCCTGCGCAAATGTCAGGTGCCCGAACTGCGGGACCGCGATGACCAACTCGATTTTCGTCGGCGGAAGGGACGTGAAGCTCGTCGGCGCGAACACGGCCGGAGCAGCGGCCGCGGTCGCGGCGACGGGCGGAACGCCGCAGACCGCCCAGGCCTCAGGGGCTTTTCCGACTCCGCTCCTGGTGACGGTGACCGATTCCGAGGGGAACCCCGTGAGCGGCGCGACGGTCACGTTCGTCGCCCCGGCAGTCGGGCCGAGCGCCATCCTGAGCAACGGAGGAATCGCCACCACGAACGCGGCCGGTCAGGCCTCGGTAACCGCGACGGCGAACGGAATCCCGGGCGGACCGTACGTCGTGACGGCAAGTGTGGGCGCGCTGCCGGCGGCGGAGTTCTCTCTGACGAACCTCTCGAGCGCAGACATGGCGACCATTCCTGCTCTCGGTGACGTCGGCATCGCCGTATTCGCCCTTCTTCTTGCGGCAGCCGGCGCCCTGGCGTTGAGGGGCCAGTTCAAGGTGTGATTCCGGACGGAGGAGGAGGGAACCGGGGTCGCCCCGGTTCCCTCCGAGCCTCTCATTGCGCGCGCGAATCGGCTGCGGCACCCGCCTGCGAGTGAGCACCTGATTCTCTCGACCGCGTCGGCCGATCGGATGCGGCCACCTCGGAATGGAGAGTCGAGCGCCGGCGGTCTCGGGCCGGGCGGCCCGAAGCCAGCGAGGGCGCACTCGTTTCACTCTCGTCCGCTGTAAACTCCCGGTGTCTTCGACCCTTGGCCCCTAACGGGCCTTCCCCACGGGACCAGGGGCGGCGGGCAGGGCTTCCGAGGGAGCCCGGAGCCCCGAGGGTCGCCTCCGGAAACGGGACGGCCTCCCGCTCGGAAAGGAGATCCCCGATGTCCCGCGCCCCGGGCGCCGCGACCCTTCGCGTCTCCGTCACCGACCGCTGCAACCTCCGCTGCTCCTACTGCATGCCGGAGGAGGGTGTCGCGCTCGTTCCGCGGGGCGAGATTCCGACGCTCACCGAGCTGGCGGGCGCGGTCGCGTGGCTCGTGGCGCGGTACGGCGTCGACCGGGTCAAGGTGACGGGGGGCGAGCCGCTCGTCAGGGGCGGGCTGCCCGCGTTCGTCGGAAAGGTGGCCGCGATCCCGGGGGTCCGCGAGATCTCCATGACGACGAACGGAACGCGCCTCGCCCCGGCGGCCCGCGAGCTCGCCGCGGCCGGCCTCGCGCGCGTGAACGTCTCCCTCGACACCCTCGACCCGGGGCGCTTCCGCGAGCTGACCCGCGGCGGGCGCGTCGGGGAGGTCCTCGAGGGGATCGACGCCGCCCTCGCGGCGGGGCTGACACCGCTCAAGATCAACTCCGTCCTCCGTGGCAGCTCCTTCCGGGAGGACGTTCCCGCGCTCCTCGGCCTCGCCGCGGAGAAGGGCGTCGAGATCCGCTTCATCGAGCTGATGCACACCGGGACCGAGGCCGCCTGGGCCCTCGCCGAGCGGGTCACCGGCGCTGCCGTCCGCGAGTGGCTCGCGGCGGAGGGCGCGCGGATCGATTCCCTCCCGGCGCGCCGGAACGCCCCAGCCCGGCGGACCGCGATCGCCTGGAACGGGCTCGAGGTCGAGGCCGGCTGGATCGATCCCGTCAGCCACTCCTTCTGCGACGACTGCGACCGCCTTCGCCTCGACGCCCGCGGGCGCCTCCGCCGCTGCCTCATGGACGACCAGGTCTTTCCGCTCGTCGACCTTCTCCGGCGGGGAGAGGCCGAGATCGAGGAGGCGGCGGCGGACTACGTTGCGCGCAAGCAGCCCCCGGTCGCGATGACGATCGGCGCGACGATGGCCTCGATCGGCGGGTAGCCGCTCCGTCGCCGATGGGCCCTTCGAGCCCGACGTCGATCGCGGCCATGGTCGCGGACGACCAGGGGCGCGTCGAGATCGGCGGTCCGTGGGTCGACCGGGCCCCCCGGCTTCACCAGCTATCTATTTTCTCGTAAATAAAAGAGTCCGGATTCTGAGATCGTGTAGCATCTCGGCAAAGGAACCTCACATGCGATTCGTCCGGGTTCTTGCGGCGACCCTCTCCTTCGTCCTGCTCGGAGGAATTCTCACCGCCCCGGTCGCCGCGGAGGCGCCGACGATGGTCAGGGGCGAGGCGATCCTCGCCCATCCCGCCGGCAAGCTCGCCCTCCGCGTGTCCGAGCTTCTGGCCGCCGGGAAGGTCGAGGAGGCCGTCCGGCTGCGAACGGCCGCGGACCAGGCCGAGTGGAAGAAGCAGCCGGCGGCGGAGCGCGACGATTCCACCGCACGGATAAAGGAGCGCGCCCCCGACCCGAAGGTCCTCGCCGAGGGAATCCGCAAGGGCGGCGTCCTCACCCTTTTCCCGGATCGGGCGAGCCTCGAGGCTCCTTACGGTGCCGGCGGGGAGATGGCGGCCATGTTCTCCTTCGAGAAGGGGCAGTGGTACGCCTCCCTGGGCCCCATGGTGATGGCCGGCGCTCCCGCTCCTGCGCAGGAAGTCCGCATAGCCGGGGGCGAAATCCTCGAGCACCCGATCTACGACCTCGCCCTGAAGTACTCCGACGCGGTCCACTCCGGCTCGCCCGAGGCATTCCTGAAGCTCGCAAGCTCGGAGTCGAAGGCGAAGTGGAAGGCCGAGCCCGAGAGCGAGCGGAAGGAAATCACCGCTTTCCACAGGAAGATGATCCCGAAGAGGGCCGATCTCGCGGCCGGGGTCGCCTCCGGCGGCATCCTCATCATCGCGGACGACAGCCTCGCGACGCTCAACGTCGTCACGGTCGAGCTCGCCTCGAAGCAGCCCGGCGTCGTCCAGTCGACCTCGAGCACCGT
>CALMDF010000275.1 GCA_937864895.1 uncultured Holophagales bacterium
CGACGCCCTCCTGCCGAAGATCGCGGCCCAGCTCGTCAGGGCGACGCGGTCGGTGAACATCGTCGGACGCGGAAAGGGCGGCCGCTTCTGGATCCTCATCTTCGAGGCGAACAAGGCGACCGCGCAGCGCGCGGCCGAAGCGATCCAGAAGAACTTCGTCACGAGCTTCGACCCGCGCCTGGAGGCGACGGGCCTGAGGTTCTCGCTGACGATCGGCCTCGCCTCCTATCCCGAGGACGCGTTCGACACCGCGAGCCTCCTCTCCCGCGCCGAGGAGGCGCTCGACGACGCGGAGCGGGGGGGGGCCGGGACGATCGCCCGCTACGGGACCCTTGCCGGGGAAGACCTCGGCGAGGCGATGTGACGCCGGCCGGGAGTCAGCAAAAGACCTCGACGGGGACGCCCGGGAGGGCCGCGCGAGCGGCCCGCGCGATCCGGCCGAGCGCCGTGGCGGGAAGGGGGTGGATCCCGGCCTCCATCGTCTCCCGGGCCACCGTGCAGACCTGAACCAGGGAAAGGGAGCCGCCCTGCCGCACGACGTTCGCGAGGCGGCCCGCCCAGGCGTCGATCTCCGCGCCGGACGGCACGCCGAGCGCGTCCCCCCGGAAGAACATCGACTGGACCACGAGGGGGTGCCGGCGCGCCGCCGAAAGGAGGTTCGCGAGGATCCGGGAGAAAGGCACCGACGACCGGCAGACGGCGCGGTAGAACCGCGCAGTCCCGGCGTCGAGCTTGAACCAGAAGGCGCCGCCGCGGGCCGCGAAGAGGTCGTGGGCCTCGCGCATCTCGGGGCGTGAGAGCCCCGTGCCGTTCGTGATCAGGATCACCGGCACGTCCGCGAGCCCGGCCGCGTCCCTCGCGTCGAAGACGAGGCCGGCCAGGGGCAGGAAGCCGCGAAACGTCGACGGCTCGCCGTCCCCGGCGAAGGCGAGGTCCCGGGGCCTCTCCGGGCCGCGCCCCAGCTCCGAGAGAACCTCGGCGAGCTCGGAGGCGACCGCGGCCGCCGGGATCTTCGGGCGTCTCACGTGCCGCGCGATGGCCCTCCGGTCGATGACCTCGCAGTAGACGCAGTCGAAGTTGCAGGTCTTCTGCGGGTCGAGGTTCAGCCCGACGGAGAGGCCGGCCGCCCGGCGCGAACGGACGACGTAGACGAACCGCCGCCCGGCGGAGCCGCGATCGTGACGATGCGTGACGGCCTTCTCACTCACGGGGCCCTTCCCCGCCGTATCCTAAAGGAGAGAAACGAGGACGCCATGGCCGTAACCCCCGGAACCCTCCTGGGCAGATATCGCCTCCTCGAACGCGCCGGCACCGGCGGGATGTCGGAAGTCTGGCGGGCCGAGGACCAGACCCTCCACCGCACGGTCGCCGTGAAGGTCATCCACGACCCGATCGCCGCGGACCCGACCTTCGCCGAACGCTTCCTCCGGGAGGCACGGCTCGTGGCGGGGCTGGAGCACCCGAACATCCTCGCCGTCTACGATTTCGGGACCGCACCGCTCGGGGGGAAGGAGGTCTCGTACCTCGTCATGCCCCTCGTCTCCGGGGGCTCCCTGAAGGAGCGGATCACGGGCCCGGTCCCGCCCGCCGAGGCGGTGCCCTGGCTCGCGGCGATCGGCGCGGCCCTCGACCACGCGCACGCGAAGGGGATCCTCCACCGCGACGTCAAGCCGGGGAACGTCCTCCTGGACGGCGCGGGTCGGCCCCTCCTCGCCGACTTCGGTCTCGCGCGGAGCGCCGATTCCGTCTCGGGGCTGACGGCCACGGGGACGGTCATGGGAACCCCGTCCTACATGGCTCCCGAGCAGGCCATGGGCAAGTCCCTCGACGCGCGAGCCGACCAGTACGCCCTCGCCTGCATCGCCTTCGAGCTGCTCACGGGCCGCGTCCCCTTCAAGGCCGACACGCCGCTCGCGGTCCTCCACCAGCACGTCAGCGTGCCGCCGGAGCCCGTGACGTCGTTCGTGGGCGGTTTTCCGCCGGGCGTCGACGACGTCCTCTCCCGGGCCCTCGCCAAGGACCCGTCGAAGCGCTACGGGAGCTGCGCGGAGCTCGTCTCCGCACTCGCCTCGGTCTTCGGCGTCTCCCTCGGGGCGGTCTCCGCGGTCTCCGCGGTCTCCGCGGTTACCGCGCCGACCCGGTCCCTGCCCCCGCCTCCCCCGGCCCCGACGCTCCACGGCGCCCCGACGGTCCTCGAGACGCCCGCGAGCGGCGCGAGCCACGACCTCCCGACCGTCGTCTCGGCCGCGGGGATCTCCTCGCCGGAGGCGAAGATGGCGGCGGCGGCCTCGATGCCTCCTCCACCCCCTCCCGCCGCGCCGCCCCGAAAGGGGCCGAGCCCGGCGCTCCTCGCCGCCGCGGCCGTCCTCCTCGTGGCGATCCTGGGCGGCGGCGGGTGGCTCGCCTGGTCGCGCTTCTCTGGGGGCGGGGGAGGCGAGGCGCCGCCCGCGACGCTTGCGACTCTCGAGCCTGCGGCCTCGCCCTCCACGCCCGCCGAAGCCGGCTCGGCGCCGGCGCCGGAAGCGGCGACGGCGGGGGAGTCTTTCGCCGGAGCCTCCTCCACGGAGCCGACGGAGCCCGCGGCGGCGGACGGTTCCGGGATGGGACAGGTCGCCGAGGGCGTTCCGCCGCCGTCCGTCTCCGTCGCCGGGGAACGCCCGGAAACGACGGAGGCCGCGCCGGCGCCTTCCCGGCGCCCCGCGAGGCCGCCTCTCGCCGTGGCGGAGGGGCCCCGTCCCGACGCCGGCGCCCCGGCCCTTCCGCCGCGCGAGGCGCTCGTCGACGGCGGCAGCTGGTCCCTCGACACGCAGGTCGAGAAGGCCTACGTCGCGCTCGACACGACCCGGACGAAGGGGCAGCTCACCCGGGAGGCCCTCGCCGAGGCGGGGGGCGCGGCGCGGGAGATCACCTCCTCGCGGGACGAGCCCGAGGCGCGCTTCATCGACCTCTACACCCGCGCGGGGAGCGCCTTCGCGGGTGGCGACAACGCCACCGCGTGGCAGCAGCTGCAGCTCGCGTTCGAGGTCGACTCGGCGGGCGCGGCCGGGGGAAGGGTCCTCCGCTTCGTGAGGACGCTGGTGGAGCGCAAGGGAAGGAACCCGGGTCCGGACGCGGGCTGGATCCTCGGCCTCGCCTTCGGGGACGTCCGCGGCGACCTCGACGAGGAGCTCGAGGCGGCCGCCGAGCGCGCCCCGAGGAACAAGGCGGTCCTCTACGCGCGCGCCCTGCGGGCCGTCGAGACGAGGGACGGCCGGTCGGCGGCGGCGCTCCTGCGCCAGGGATGCTCGGAGGGGATCGAGGAAGCCTGCCGGCTCCTCGAGAGGAGGTAGCCCGGAAACGGAACGGGCGCGGCGGGGTCCCCCCCGTCGCGCCCGCCGGGCCGCCTCCGGCCGGTCTCTAGTTCTTGATCATGTCGCCGGGCTTGAAGCCCGACCCGCTCACGACGGACGCCGTCGAGAGGCGGGCGCCCATCACCTTCGTGATCTTGACCCTGCCGACCTTCGTCTCGTCCGAGCCGAGGACCTCGCCCGTGTCGGGATCCTTGATGACGTTGCCGACGCGGTAGACGTCGAAAGTGTCCCCTTCCTTGACGCCCGCCTCGGCCCCGACGTTCAGGTAGACGGAGCCTCCCTCGACCTTCGCGACCTTGCCGGCGACCCCCGAGGCGTCGCTCGCGCCGCCGAGGCCGGAGGTGGCGATCGAGGCCTTCCCCATCGAGTCGACGAGCTTGACGACGACGGGCCTGAGGACCCGGTCGAGCTTGCGCTTGTCGTCGACGCCGCCGCCGGCGCCCGCGACGTAGACGCTCGCGTCGGAGGTCGTCTCCTTGGCGGTGTCGGCCCAGACGATCTCCCCGGTCGTCGTGTTGATCATCCGGGCGTCGATGGAGGCGTCCATCTTCTGCGACCCGACGTTCACGGACGGGTTGCCGAAGAGCGACGGAACGCGCACGCCGCGGTTCGCGACGCCGAGCTCGGTCAGGGCCCCCGTGATGATGTACTCGACCCCGAGGAGCTTGCCGGCCTTGACGGCCGTCTTCGGGTCGATGTCGCCGGAGAGGGAGAGGTTCTTCTCCTGCATGATCGCGGCGAGCTGCTCGCGCTCGATGACGCGGTACTTCCCGCTCTTGGCGAGCTCCGTGACGAGCATGTCCTGGGCGGCCTGGCCGGCGCGGTACCAGTCGTAGTGCTGGGTCTTGTCCTTGAACTCGATGACGGCCACTCGCGGCTTGGCCGCGAGGGCAGCGGCGGACGACGCGACCGCGAAGAGGCCGAGCGCCACGACGAGAGACTTCTTCATGAATCCCACCTCCGTACGGCGGCCATTCTCCGCCGCCGCGCCGCGTCCTTCAAGGCGCGTGACCGTCCTACACTGTGCGGGTGGACACGGAAGAGGACGCTCCGGTCCCGGTACCGGTCGAGGACTCCATCGACCTCCACTCCTTCCGGCCGTCCGAGACGGCCTCGGTCGTCGAGGAGTACCTCGCCGTGGCCGCGGCCCGGGGCTTCGCGGAGGTGAGGATCGTCCACGGGCGGGGGATCGGCGCGCAGCGGCGGACGGTCCGTTCGGTCCTCGGCCGCTCGCCCCTCGTCGCCTCTTTCCGCGACGCCCCCGCTGAGGCGGGCGGGTGGGGGGCAACCGTCGTCCTGCTGCGCCCGGGTCTCGCGCGGGCGGGTGGGCCGGGCTAGA
The DNA here is from genome assembly GCA_937864895.1 of uncultured Holophagales bacterium. Classification (GTDB taxonomy): domain Bacteria; phylum Acidobacteriota; class Thermoanaerobaculia; order UBA5066; family UBA5066; genus UBA5066. The sequence goes on from CALMDF010000275.1 coordinate 4,690, forward strand.
CTCGCCGCCCTCGCATGAGCGCCACTCAGAGAACGACCGTCATCCGCAGCTCGGGCAGCTACCTCCCCCCCCAGGTCGTCACGAACGAGATGCTCTCCCGGATCATGGACACGACCGACGAGTGGATCGTGCCCCGGACGGGGATTCGCGAGCGCCGGTTCGTCATGCCGGGCGTCGGCCCCGCCGAGATCGCCGAGCACGCGGCCCGCGCGGCCCTCGACGCGGCGGGCCTCACCCCCGCCGACATCGGGCTCGTCGTCTTCGCGACGATGACGCCGGACCACTACTTCCCGGGGAGCGGGGGCCTCCTCGCGGCCCGGCTCGGGATGTCGACGACGCCGGCCCTGGACATCCGGATGCAGTGCGCGGGCTTCCTCTCGGGCCTCCAGACGGCGGACGCCTTCATCCGGTCGGGGGCCTTCGACCGGGTCCTCCTCGTGGGCGCCGAGGTCCACTCCGGCCTGATGCCGTGGCCCGAGTCGGTCTGGGACGTGATGCTCGGGCGGGGCGACGGGCCGTGCGACCCCTACTGGTACGAGCGGGCGAGCGGCATGCGCGATCGCGCGGTCCTCTTCGGCGACGGCGCCGGCGCGATGGTCCTCGAAGCGAACGAGTCGGGCGACGGCCGGGGGTTCCTCGGCTTCGTCATGAAGACCGACGGGGCGCACTGGGACAAGCTCTACGTCCCCGGCGGCGGATGCAAGTCACGCCCCTACTTCACCCCCGCGATGTTCGAGAGCCTCGGCACGATCCCGATCGTCGAGGGGCGGCAGGTCTTTCGCCTCGCGAGCCAGCTCATGCCGGAGGCGGTGCGCGACGTGCTCGCGAAGACGGGCCACCGGCTCGAGGAGCTCGACCTCCTCCTGATGCACCAGGCGAACCTGAGGATCAACGAGTCGGTCCAGAAGATCCTGGGCCTCCCCGACTCGAAGGTCTTCAACAACATCCAGAAGTACGGCAACACGACCGCTGCGACCCTGCCCCTCGTCTACGACGAGGCGGTCGAGCTGGGGCTCGCCGGGCCGGGGTCGCTCGTCGGGTTCACCGCCCTCGGCGCCGGGCTGCACTGGGGCGCGGCGATCGCGCGCCTCTGAGACGGAGGGGCGCCGTCAGCGGCTGACGCGCCCCGACTTCGTCCGGGCGCTCTCGAGGAGTTCGGCGAAGATGTTGCCGAAGCTCTCGGCGGACGCCGGGCCGTCCGCGGTGACGATTCCCCCGGCGACGACGACCGGCTTCTTCTCGAAGCGGGCCCCGCCGTTCTTGAGGGCGCGCAGGGCGTCCGGCGTGATCCAGATCGTCGCCGACTTCCCCTCGAGGAGCCCGGCCGTCGCGAGGAAGCCGACCCCGAGGGAGAGCGCGCCGACGGGCTTGCCGTCGTGGACGGCCATCCGGAAGAACTTCTGGGCGATGCCGTTCTCCCAGAGGTCCACGGAGCCCGGTCCGCCGACGACGATGCCCGCGGCGTACTCGGTGGGGCGGGCCTCGACGATGGAAATGGCCTCGAGCGTCGCGCCCGCGTGGCCCGTGGCCGTGCCCGTCGTCGTGGACGCGACGACGATCTCGGCCCCCGCCGCCTCAAGGATCCGGCGCGGCTTGTCGAGCTCCTCCTCCTGGAATCCTTTTTGCGCTACGAGGAAGAGGATCTTCAGACCCTTCAGGTTCTGCGGCACGTGAGCCTCCGTTGGGGATTCTGCGTCACGATCTCCGCGCGAAGCCCTGGTGTCAAGGCCGACCCCGGGGCGACCCTCACCAGGCCCCGAGGGGCCGGATCGCCACCGAGGAGCCTACCCAGGTGAAGTCCTTGTTGAAGTCGACCCCGAGCATCCGGCCCCTCGAGAGCCGGCACAGGTTCAGCCCGAGGGTGAAAGCCCGCTCCCCCTCGGGCCGGAAGAACATCATCCGGATCTCGACCTTCACCCCGCCGCCGTCAACGGCCCTGAGGCAGGGGTCGTACGCGATCTTCTCCTGGAGGCACCAGGTCTCCCGCTCGCCGTCCGGCACGCGGGCCACGTCCTCGGCCGTCGGCTCGATGTTCACGCCTCCTCCCGCGAAGGAGAAGAGGGGCTTGAGGACCCAGCCCGTCGTGAGGTCGGGGGGCAGCCCGCGAAGGCCGGAAAGCGTGAAGGCCCGCGGAGCCGCCGGGTGGTCGAGGAGGGGGAGCGCGGCCTTCGACCAGGCCCAGAACCAGTTCGGGTGAGGGGCCCAGGAGACGTCGAGGTCGTCGCGGAAGTCGAACGGGAGCTCCTTGCCCGAACGGATGAGCTCGTCGAAGACGACCCGGTTGTAGATCCGCTCGATCGGAATCCGGCGGCCGTCCTTGCGGCGGAAGAGCCTCCGGCCCTCCTTCTCGACCTTCGTCGCGCAGACGGGATCGACCCCGAGGAGCGCCCGGGTGGCGGTGAAGTCGACCCAGGTCTTCTGCGACTCCGGCTCGAGGTCGAGGAGAACGACGTGCTCGGGATCGTGCCCGGCGAGGATGGTCCGGCGGAAGAGGTCGACGAACCCCTTCCTCGTCAACCCCGAGAAGAACGGGCTCCAGCCGCCGGCCGGAAGACCCGGGACCTCCGACAGGGCTTCGCTCCAGGCGTCGGCCTGAAGCACCTCGAAGGCGGAGAGAGACGGAAAGCCCTGGAGCTCGATGAGCTTCGGCTCGAGCGAGCCGTCGTCCGCCTTCACGATCGCGAGGTCGACCTGCGCGAGGGAGGGGAGCTCGTCCATCCCCGGTGCGTCCCACTCGGGAGGAACGAATCGCCGCAGCTTCCGGAGGGCCTCGGGCCGCGAGATCTGATCGAGGATGCCGTGCGCCGCCGAGACGAGCCGCTCCTCGAGCTCCTGAGTGAGGAAGACGGGGGTCTCGGCGAGCCGGAAGCCGGAACGGGCCCCGGCGCGACGGGTGAGGTCCGCCACCTGCCGGAGGGCGAGGTCCTCCGTGTAGGCGCGGTTGTAGGCGTCGCGGAAGGTGGGCTGCATCGGGGGGCAGTCTAGGAGACCAGCCCTCCGCGAGGAAGAGCGACCCGGGCCCGGGGCGCGGTCAGGGCGCGGGCTCGACGCAACGGGCCCCGTCGTGGGCCGGGGCGTTCACCCACGTGGAGACGGGCCACGCGTCCATCCCGGCGGCGGGAAACGGCGCGAGGCACCGCTCGAGCTCCGCCGGCGAGAGCGCCCCGTCCCGCCGCCAGATCTCCTCGCCCTCCGCGTCCAGGATCACCGGCATCCGGGCGTGCACGCTGCCGACGAGCTCGTTCGCCCCGGTCGTCACGATGGCGAAGCTCTCGATCGTCCCGGCCCCCGGGGCGCTCCAGCGGTCCCAGATCCCGGCGAAAGCGAACGGCGCGCCTGAGGCCAGGCGGAAGAACCAGGGGGTCTTTCCCTTCCCCTCGGCCTTCCACTCGTAGAAGCCGTCCGCCGGCACGAGCGCCCGCCGCCTCCTCAGGGCGTCGCGGAAGAGAGGCTTCTCACGGAGACCCTCCGCGCGCGCGTTGATCGGCCGGATCGTCCCCCCCGCCTTTGCCCAGGAGGGGACGAAGCCCCAGGTCAGGAGGGCGACGGAAGCGCCGCACCCCTCGTCGCGAACGACGGGCGCGGGCGTCGAGGGGGCGACGTTCCAGCGCGGCGTCCACGCGATCCCCTCGGGGAGGCGGGCTCCGAAGCGGGTCGCCAGGGCGTCGGCCGGGCTCGTCTGGACGTAGCGGCCGCACACGGCGTCACCCGACCGGCTCTTTGTCGGGGTCCTTCTTCTCGTCGCCGGCCGCCGGCTCGGGCTCGGGGTCCGGCGTCCTCTCCCCGAGGAGCGCCGCCCAGGGGGCGAAGCGGTCGAACCGCTCGCCGACGACCTTGATCGTGGCGGTCAGCGGGACGGCGAGGATCGCCCCGGGAAGTCCCCAGAGGATCCCCCAGAAGAGGAAGGCGACGAGGACGGCGAGGGGGTGGAGCTTCACGCGGCTCCCGACGATGAAAGGCGTCAGGACGTTCCCCTCGAGGAACTGGACGACCGAGTAGAAGAGGACGACCTTCAGGGCGAGGAACGGCTCGTCGGTGCCGAGAAACGCAACGAAGAGCGCGGGCGTCGTCGAGAGGATCACGCCGACGTAGGGGAGGAGGACGCAGAGCCCGGCGAGGGGGCCGAGGACGTAGCTGTAGGGAACCTGGAGGATCAGGAGCCCCGCCGTCGTGATGCACGCGGTGATGAGGACGACGAAGAGCTCGCCGAGGACGTAGCCGGAGAGGACGTGCGCGACGTTCACGGCGAAGTCGGAGGCCGCCCGGCCGCCCTTCCGGCGCAGGATGCGCGTGAGGGCGCCGGCGTACTTCTCGCGGTCCTTCAGCATGAAGAAGGCGAGCATCGGGATCGCCGCGGTGTAGAGGAAGAGCGCGAAAACCGTCCGCACCTGGAGCACGACCCGGGCGACGGAGTCGAGCATCCCCTCCTCGAGGCGCACGGCGCGGACTCCCGCCCGCTCTCCTTCCGAGAGGAGGCGGCGGGTCCCTTCCTCGATGCGCGAGAAGAGGCCGCGCGCGCGGGCGGTCAGGTTCTGGATCTTCCGCTCGTAGTCGGGCCAGTCGCGCGCGAAGGCCTGGGCCTGGTCGAGCGCGTTGACGATGAAGAACGTGACGAGCGCGCAGAGGAGGAGGAGGACGAAGAACGCGGCGAGCGCCCGCGGCACCCGGATCTTCTCGAGGAGCTCGACGAACGGGTGGAGGGCGAAGGAGAGGAACAGCGCGAAGAAGAGGGTGACGAAGAGGACCTTGCCCGCCCAGAGGAGGCCCACGACGGCGGCGGTCGCGAGGACGACGAGCGCGCGCGAACGAAAAGCCCCGCCGAGTGCGGGGCTCGTTCCGGTCGTGAAGGCGCCGCTGCTGTTCAAGCGGGTCCAGTTTAGCGCGACGGGGAGAGCCCGGAGACGCGAGCGGCCGGCGAGGAGCCGGCCGCTCTGGAGGACCTCGCCGGGAGGGCGCTACGGGAAGGTGACCGTGACGACCGCGCGGCGGTTCCGCGTCGCGTCGTCGCCGGCCTCGGCGTCACCCTTCGCTTCGACCTGGATCCGGGAGGCGTCGATGCCGTGCCGCTTGACGAGGTAGTCCTTCGCGGCGTCGGCGCGGGCCTGGGCGAGGGCGGCGTGATCGCCCTTCTCGCCCGGATCGGTGAAGCCCGCGATCGTGCAGGTCGCCGAGAGGTTGTTCTTGAGGCGGAGCGCGACGCCGTCGAGGATCGCCTTCGCGATGTTCGTCAGGCGGCTCTTCGCGGCGTCGAAGAGGATCTCGTCGGTCGTCGAAGTCTCGGGTCGCGGGGCCGGAGGGGCTTCGACGACCGGCACCGGCGCGGGCTGGGCGACCGGCGCGGGCGCCGGCGCGGGCTCGACGGGCGGCGGCTCGTGGGGCGACGGGACGGCCTTCGGAGCCTCGACGGCCTTTGCCGGCTGGGGCATCCAGGAGATCTGGAGGATGCCTCCGATGTTGCTCGGGGAGCTGCCTTCCTTGATCCAGCGGTCGACGTTGGCGCGGACGCCGGCGCTGGCGACGAGGCCGCTGTCGCCGAGGCCGAGACGCGCGCCGAGAGTGGCGTCGGTGAAGTCGGGCGGCTTCGTGGTGCCGCCGTCGTACATGACCCGGTCGAGCTCGACGATTCCGCGGAGAACGTTCGGGATGAGCGGGATGCCCAGCCCGGCGGCGAAGCGCATCTCGTTCGCGACGTCGAAGTCCTCGCCGAGGTCGCCGGTCCAGAGGTAGGAGAACTGGCCGGTGAAGATCCCGTAGGTACCCGAGAAGCCCCACTCCACGTCGGAGCGGTAGGTGGTGTAGGCGTCGGCGTCATCCTTGTTCTGGGTCGGGATGTAGATGGCGCCGAAAGCCGCGACCTTCACCTGGTCCTTCGGGTTCAGGATGATCTTCGTCCCGATCCGGAACTTGTCGGTCTCGTCGTGGTCGACCTCACCGTACCGGTCCCGCCCGTTGATGTTGCCGGCCCAGAGGCGGTCGTCGGCGGAGTAGTTCCGCTGCCCGGCCGAGAACGACGCCTCCCAGTTCGGGAGCAGGCCGAACGACATCGTCATCCCGATCTTGTCGTTGCTGTACCGGAGCGGGTCGTCCGGCTGCGGCGCGAGGAACGGAATCGGTGCGGCCGTCCGGTCCCACATGCTGTAGAAGAGCGAGAACGCGAAGCGCCCCTGCGGGACCGTCTGCGCGTCGTAGACGGTGAAGAGCCCGGTCTCGCCGGTGAGGCTGGGAGCCACCTGAGCGCTCAGCGGAGATGCCGCGAGAAGAGCCACGGCCAGCGCGAGGAGGAGTCCGGTCCGCATCCGTCGCATCGAGTCTCCTTATTTCCAGCCGGGGACCGGACGTGTCAACCCCGTTCCGGGGAAGGTGAGGCCACTCCGCGTCCTGGGCTCGGATCAGTTGTCAAGAGTCTAGCAGCACGGATTTTCCCGGCAAAGTCAATTGACCGACAGAATGGTCATCAGGAAGCGGGGCGAGCGGGTGAGCCGGGGAGTCCGCGGTCGTGAATCCGCGTTCGTGAAGAGGGAATGCCCCGGGGCGCGGAAGGTCCGGGAAAACCGGCCGCGGGTTTCCAGGGATCACTTCAGAGCAGCGGGGCCATCTTCTCGCGGAAGGCGAGGCTCGCTTCGCGCCCGCGAAGGGCCGCCACCGTCTGCTCGAGGCTCCGGATGAGCTCCCGCACGACGTCGAGGCCCCGTCCCTTGTCGACCTCGCCGAGCGCGGCGCGGTAGAGCCTGTCGATCGCCGGGTCGCCCGGGGCGAGCGCCGCGCTCTCGGCCTCCTGCTTGACCTTCGTGCAGAGGATCTGGAGGCTCCGGCGTTCGTCGCCGCGGGTGACGGCGTTGAAGACGCCGCTGTGGGTCGTGACGACCGGCCCGGCGGCCGTCGCCGCCGGCGCCGCCACGGCGATCCCGGGGACGGAAGCGGGCCTCGCGGCGTCGCCCTTGGCGCGGATCTCGACGAGGTCCGCGGTGACGAGGCCGTAGAGCGTCTTGGCGACGTCGAACGCGGAGATGCGCGCGGCGCGGGCGATCTCCTCGATGGAACGCCTGCCGTCGGTCCCGGTGACGATGAGCCACTCCATCGGGGTCAGCGTGACGGGCTCGCTGAGCCCCTCCCGGCAGACGAGCTGCGGCACGGCTTCCGTCGTGGGGATCTTCTTCGAGAGGATCTTCCACTCGTCGCTCCGCCTCGCGGCCTCCATGAGGAGGTTCGTGTTGGAGCGGGTGATCGTGCGCGACTCGCAGTCGATGCCGGCCGAGAACTGGAACTGGCCCTCGTTCCAGAGCGCGAGGGCGTAGATGGCGTCCTCGCCCTCCGTGTCGTTCACTTTCGCGTGGGTGATCTGGCCGTTCTGGATGTAGACGGCGCCGCGCTCCGCCCCGCGGGTCAGGGAGAACATTCCCGTCTTGCCCGACACGGCGACGAGCTGAACGATGTCCGCTAGGGGGAGTTCTTTAAGGGAGCCTTGGAACGACATCTTCGAGCGTTCTCGCGAGGCGAGACGATAGCACCCGTTCCACGGTTGCTCAACCGGCGACGCGCGGACGAACGCGGGAGGAGCCGGGGGCGGCGGCCGCGGCCCGGCGGCCGGCGGCCGTCCGGAACCCGTGCGTGAGGGCGGCCGCGGCGGCGTCGGCGGCGTCGAGCGCGAGGCGCGGGCCGCCGGCCGGGGTGCCGAGGAGGGAGTGGACCATCCGCCGGACCTGCTCCTTGTCGGCCTGGCCCGTCCCGGTGACGGTCTTCTTGATTTCGGCAGGGGTGACCTCGCTCACCGGGATCGACGCGCGGGCGAGCGCGAGGAGGAGGACGCCCCGGGCCTCGCCGAGGGTGATGAGGCTCTGGGGGTTGACGCCGGAGAACACCTGCTCGACGGCGGCTTCGTCCGGGCGCTCCCGCTCGGCGATCGCGAGGAGGCCGTCGTGGAGGGCGAGGAGCCGCAGCGCGAACGAGGTGGTCGTCGGGGGCCGGAGGACGCCCGCGGCGACGAGCCGGGGCGGCCCCTCGAACGAGACGACGGCCCAGCCGGCGGCGCGGCTCCCCGGGTCGACTCCGAGGATCCTCACCGCCGGGCGGGGCTCAGGCGTCCTGCAGGTACTGGTCGTCGATGTCGCCGCTCGACCAGACCTTCTGGACGTCGTCGTTGTCCTCGAGCATGTCGAGGAGCTTGAGGAGAGCCGGCGCCTTGTCGCCCACCGCGACCGTCGTCGAGGGGACCATCTGGACCTCGGCGGTCTGCAGGGCGAAGCCCTTCGACTCGAGCTGCGACTTGACGGTCTCGAAAGAGGCGAGGTCGGTGAAGATCTCGAAGACGTCGGCGTCCTCGGCCTTGAAGTCCTCGGCGCCCGCCTCGAGCGCGGCTTCCATGAGCGCGTCCTCGGCGGCGGCGCTCTTCTCGACGGCGAGGTAGCCCTTCTTCGAGAACTGGAAGGCGACCGAGCCGGCCGAGCCCATGTTCCCGCCGTACTTCGTCAGGAGGTGGCGGATCTCGGCGGTCGTGCGGTTCTTGTTGTCCGTCATCGCCTCGATGAGGATGGCGGCGCCGCCCGGGCCGTAGCCCTCGTAGACCACCTCTTCGTAGGTGATCCCCTCGAGCTCGCCCGTGCCGCGCTTGATCGCCTTGTCTATGTTGTCCGACGGCATCGACGCCTTCTTGGCGGCGAGGACCGCGCTCCTGAGGCGGGGGTTCGACTCGACGACGCCGCCGCCCACCTTGGCCGACATCGTGATTTCCTTGATCAGCTTCGTGAAGAGCCGGCCGCGCTTGGCGTCGGCAGCGCCCTTCTTGTGCTTGATCGTGCTCCACTTGCTGTGTCCGGACATGGCTCACCTCGAGGAATGCGGGCCGCTCGGGCCGGGATTCAGAAGCCGTGAAGTCTATCAGGCGGCGGTCCCGCCGGGAGGGCCTCCAGGGTTCCGTCGGGCCGGAGGGCCAGGCGCGAGACGAATCGGGCCCCCGGCGGGGGCGCGGAGGGGGGGAGGGCCGCCTCGACGTACGTCTCCGTGAGCCCGACGCCCCCGTGAAGGGAGACGAGGTCCGCCGTCAGGCCGTCGTGGGACGCCGCGTAGCGCCTCCGGATCGCCCGGTCGAGAGCTCTCAGCCGCGCCGCCCTCCGGGTCACCGCCGCGCGCGGCACGGCGGCGGTCGCGGCGAGCCCCGCCGCGGCCGTCCCGGTCCGCGGGGAGAACGGGAAGACGTGCAGGGAGGCGAGGGGGAGGTCCTGGAGGAGGGCCTCGGTCTGGGCGAACTCTCCAGGGGTCTCGCCGGGAAAGCCCGCGATCACGTCGGTGGCGAGGTGGATCCGGGGGTTCGCTCCAGCGGCACGAAGGAGAAGCGCGCGGAAGCGGGAGGCGGTCATTCCCCGGCGCATCCGGCGAAGGACGGCGTCGGAGCCCGACTGCAGGGGGAGGTGGAGGTGGGGCGCGACGACGCGCGAGCCGGCGACGAGGTCGACGAGCGCCTCGCCCGCCTCCATCGGCTCGAGGGAGGACAGACGCACGCGGCAGGAGGGGGGGCGCCTCTCCAGCCTTTCGAGGAGGCCGACGAGGCTTTCGCCTCGCTCGCCCCCGAAGGCCGCGAGGTGGACGCCGCAGAGGACGACCTCGGGAACTCCCGCCGCGCCGAGGGCGTGGACGGCCTCCTCGACCTCCGGCGCCGGGGAGCTCCTCTCCCTCCCGCGGAGCGACGGGACGATGCAGAACGAGCAGCGGCGCTCGCAGCCGTCCTGGATCTTCAGGAAGGCCCGCGTGCGGGTGGCCCCGACCGTTCCGGCGACGGGCGCGAGGAGGGCCTCGGCCGGCCGGAGGGCGAGCGTCGAGTCCGTCTTCCCCGGCAGGAGGCCGGCCGCCGATTCCTCGAGGAGCCGGGCGAGCGCGCCGGAGCTCCGGTGGCCCGCGACGACGTCGACCTCGTCCCGACACGCGAGCCCCTCGGGGTCCCGTTCGGCGAGACAGCCCGTCACGGCGAGGAGGGCCGAGGGGTTCTCCCTGCGGAGCCGCCGCAGCGCCCTGAGCGCGTCCCTGTCCGCCCGTTCGGTGACGGTGCACGCGTGCAGGACGACGACGTCGGCGGGCTCTCCCGGCGAGGCGCGCCGGAGGCCCGCCGACTCGAGCGACCTGCCGAGGCGATCGGCCTCGAC
>CALMDF010000276.1 GCA_937864895.1 uncultured Holophagales bacterium
GGCCCGTTGCTCGCGGCCGAGGCCAGGACGAGGACCGGCAGCGAGGGCCAGCGCCTCTTGATCTCGCGCAGGGCCGAGAGCCCGTCCATCCCGGGCATCTGGATGTCGAGCGTGACGATGTCCGGGGCCAGCGTGGCGCACATCCGGACCGCCTCGAGGCCGTCGCCGGCCTCCCCGGCGACCGCGAGGCCGGGCCGCGCCTCGAAGACCCTGCGGAGCGCCTTCCTCACGAAGGTCGAGTCGTCGACGACGAGGATCCGCGCGTCTCGCCCCGCCGGCACGGGACCTTTTCCCCCCGTCATGGCCGCTCCGGGCGCCGTGTCACGCGCTCTCCTTGACGTAGAAGATGAAGTCCGTGGCCCGCTCGGGCCGGAAGAGCCGGGTCCGGCCCAGGAGCGACTCGGAGTGCCCCAGGAAAAGAGGGGCGCCCTGCCCGAGGGAGCGGTGGAACAGGGAGCACGCCCGCTGCATCGTCGCCTCGTTGAAGTAGATGAGGACGTTCCGGCAGAAGACCGCGTCGAAGTGCCCGTCGGGGAAGGCGTCCGGGAGCTCCATCAGGTTCAGGACCCGGAACCTCACCGGCGTTCTCAGCCACGCCTTCACCCGGAGGCGGCCGTCCGTCGCCGTCCCCCCGAAGTAGCGTTCCTTCGCTTCGGCCGACGTGGCCCGGAAGGAGTGCCCCTCGTACTCGGCCTGCTCCGCCTGCCGGATGCGGCTCGGGTTCAGGTCTATGGCGTGGATCTCCACCGGGCGGCCCAGGCAGCGGAACTGGTTCTCGTGCTGGACGATCGCCAGCGTGTAGGCCTCCTCGCCCGAGGAGCACCCCGCCGAGAGGACGCGCACGGGCTCTCCCGTCGGCCGGCTCCTGACCTGCCGGGGCATTACCTCGGCGAAGTACCAGTCGAGCTGGTAGCGCTCCCGGAAGAAGTAGGTCTCGTTGTTCGTCAGGGCCTCGACGAGGTACGGAAGCTCCTCGCCGGCGCGCGGGGAGAGGACGAGGAACCGGTAGTACTCGAGGAAGGAGGTCATCGCCCGGGCCTCGAGCCGTTCCTTCAGCCGGAAGCGGACCCGGTCGCGCTGCGCCTCGAAGACGTCCAGGCCGAACCGGTCGCGCACGAATCCCGAGAAGAGGCGGCACTCCTCGTCGGTCATCGGCGGAATGCCGGTCGACCGGTGCGCGAACGCGGCGCCCCCCCCCTCCACGCGCCCCTCAGCTCCCCAGCTTCTCGAGGGCGCTCCGCGCCGTGCGGGCGACGACCTCTTCCGGGTCGCTCGTGAGCTTCTTCAGGACGGGGACCGCGTCCTCCGACCCGAGTTCGCCGAGCGCCCAGGCCGCCGTGTTCCGGAGGGCCCAGTCCTCCGCGCGCGCGAGCTTCAGGAAGGCCGGGAGGCGCCCCTCCCGGTGGTGCTTGGCCAGGGCCGCGGCGGCGGCGCGCCGCCGCTCGCGGTCGCGCCCGTGCAGCTCGGTCTCGAGGAAGCGGACCGCCGCCGGCGTCCCGATCGCGCCGAGCGCCTCGATGATGGCGACCTTCTCGAGCGGGGCCGCCTTCGGGTGGAGCGCGATCAGGTCGGGCGCCGCCTCCCGGTGGCGCAGGCGGCCGAGCGCCCTGACGACGTAGTAGGCGCACTCGCGGTCGGTGCCGAGGCGCTCCCTGAGCCCGGGGCCGACCTCCGCGGCGTTCGCCGGGTGGGCGAGGCACTCGATCGCGAGCGTCCGGATGCTCGGCTCGGGGTGGTCAAGGAGCGGCCGCAGGCGCGCGATCACCTCAGGGCCCGTCACCTCGCCGAGCGCCCTGAGAAGCCCGCGCAGGACTTCCGTGGGGGCCCCGGGGATCCGGGCGAGCCAGCGCCTCGTGAACGGCTCGCGATCGAGGCGCCTCGAGACCTCGACGTAGGCGAGGAGCTTTGCGCCCGGCTCGGTCTCGTCGACGAGACGGCCCAGGAGCTCGACGTCGGCGCCGCGGGCGAGGTAGGGGAGAGACTCGAGAGCCCGGGTCCGGACCTCCTCGGACTCGTGGAACAGGAGGGGCAGGACCTTCTCGAAGGTCCCGGGCGGCTGCCGCCGCGCCAGGGCCCTCACAGCGCCCGCCAGGACGGACGGGTCAGGGTCCTCCAGCTCGGCCGTGATCAGCGCGTCCCCCCAGGGCTCGCTGCGCAGGCCCAGGACCCAGAGGGCGGCGGTCCTGACGCCCGGGCGGGGATGGGCGGTGGCCGCGCGCAGGATCGTCTCGGCGCCCCGGGACTCCGGCAGCGAGCCGAGGAAGGCGACCGTCCCCGGCGCGAGCGCGGGCTGGTCGAGATGCTCGACGAGACCCGGGTAGAGGGACTCGTCGCCGTAGGCCCTCACGAGCCGGTTCGCCGACGCCTTCAGGTCGGGGACGTCGGAGGCGAGGCACTCCCTGAGGTACCTGCGGAAGGGGTCCCCCTTCAGCGCGGCGGCGACCTCGGGGTCGCGGAGCCTGGGCGTCTCTGCGCCCGCCTTCTCGAGACACTGCCCGGCAGCGATCAGGTAGGAGTCCCTCTGCGGGTAGCGGTCCTCGCGGACGAGCTCGCGGCAGAGGGGCTCGACGGCGGAGGGGTCGCCGATGCGGCCGAGCGCCTCGAGCGCCGTCGTCCCGAGCGACTCGTCCCCGGTCAGCTTGAGGAGCTCGAGCGTGGCCCGGGTGTCGCCGATGCGCCCCAGGGAGAGGATCGCGGCGAACCCCAGCCAGAGCTCCCCCTCGAGGAGCTGGAGGAGCGGCTCGACGGCGCGGCGGCACTTCAGGTCCCCGAGGCTCTCGACGGCGGCCTGGGCGATGTTCAGGTCCGGGTGCGAGATGAACTCGAGGAGGATCGGCGCGACCTCCTCCTCGGGCATCGCCCCGAGGATCTGCAGGGTGAAGAGGACGACGTCGGGGTCCTCGGAGACGGTGCCCTTCCTCAGCGCCGGGACCGCCGACGGCCCCTTCTGCTTCAGGGCGTCGATGCAGGCCGTCCGGAGGGCGGAGTTGGCCTCCACGGCGACGCCGTCGAGGAGGCGCGTGGCGGGGAGCTTGTGGGCCGCCAGCTGGATGGCCGCCTGGCGGGTGGCGGCGTCCCGGTCCTCGAGCGCCGCCCAGATCAGGTCGTGGCCCGGCCGGCCGAGGCGCGCCGCGAGCTCGAGGCCGCGCCCCCTCACCAGCGGGTCGGAGTCGCGGCACCACTCCCGCGCCGTCGCGAGGCGTTGCGCTCCCGGGGTCCCCTTCGCCTTCATCGTCATCCGCCCGCCTCTCCCCGTCAGACCCGGAACGTCTCGAGCTGCTGCCGGAGGCTCTCGGCCTCGTGGGCCAGGTCCGTGGACGCGCGCGTCAGCTCCTCGACGGCCGAGAGGTTCGCACGGGCCACGGAGGCGATCGTCTCCATGGCGCGGACGACCATGTCGCCCCCCTTCTTCTGCTCGATGGTGGCGTCGGCGACCTGCTGGGTCATGCTGTTCATGCTCGCGACCGCCTTCAGGATCTGGCTGCTGCTGGCGGCCTGCTCCTGCGCGGCGGTGGAGACCTGGCGGGAGACGTCGCTGATCCGCTCGGCCACCGACAGGACCTTCACGGCCCCGCTCGACTGCTCCTGCGTCAGGCGGTGGACCTCGGCAACCATCCCCGAGGCCTTCTGCACCGAGCCGAGGATGCTGCCGAGGACGTTCGCGGTCATGTCGACGGCGCTGTGGACGTCCTTCTGCATCCCGTCGATGACGCCCGCGATCTCCTCCGTGGCGCGCGCGGAGCGCTCGGCCAGCTTCTTCACCTCGTCCGCGACGACGGCGAAGCCGCGGCCGGCGTCGCCGGCCCGCGCGGCCTCGATGGCGGCGTTCAGGGCGAGGAGGTTCGTCTGGTCGGCGATCGCCTCGATGACCTTCACGATCTTTCCGACGCCCTGCGACTTCTCGCCGATGGAGCGGATCGTCCCCTGCAGGAGGCCGCCGCCGTCGTTCGCCTCGTCCACGGCGGTGCGGGAGACCTCGTCCACGGCCCGGACCCTGTCGTCGACCGTCTGGATCGCCGAGTTGATCTCCTGGAGCGTCCGGGTCGTCTCGTCGACGGCCTCGAGGAGGACCTCCGAGTTGCGGGCCGTTCTCTGGACGAGCGTCCCCATCTCCTGGATCGAGGCGGCCGTCTCGTCGACGTTCGCGGCGAGGGCCTGGGTGTTCTGGGCGACCGCGCTGATCTGCGCGGCCATCTCGACGAGCGTGGACGAGGTCTCGTCCGAGGAGGCGGCCTGCGACTCGGCGCCGCGCTGGATGGACGAGGCCGAGGCGGAGATCTCCTCGGCCGAGATCGCGACCTGCTGCGAGGAGTCGCGCAGCTTCGAGAGGAGGTCGCGCAGCGTCGTCACCATCCGGACGAACGCGCGCCCGAAGGCGTCGCCGTCCCCGCGGAGGGCCGGCGTGGCCCTGAGGTCGCCGTCCGCGAGGCTGTCGGCCGCCTGGACCATCTCCCTGAGGTACGAGACCATCCCGCGCATCGCGCGGGAGAGCCGGCCGATCTCGTCGCGCCGCCCGTCGTCGGGGACCTCCGCGAGCTCGCCGCGGGCGATCCCCTCGGCGACGTCGACGAGGGCGAGCAGCGGCCTGCCGACCGCGGCCGAGACCCGGATCGCGAGGACGACGACGGCCGCGACGGCGATCCCGAGCGCCACGAGGAACGACACGAAGAGCTCGTTCAGCGAGCGGAACGCCTCGCTCGTCTCCTGGCGGACGAAGACGAGGACCCGCTGGCCCGGGAAGATCGAGAATCCCTGCTCGGTGGCCCACCCGATCGCGTGCTCCTTCCCGGTCGCCGCGTCCTCCTGCGTCACGAAGCCGTGGTCCGACTTGAGGGCCGCCTGGAACGCCTTCTGCTTCGAGAGGTTCGACTTCAGGACGGCCGCGGCGTCTTTCGAGCAGAGGACGAGGCCGCTCTTGCGGTCCACGACGAGGATCTCGCCCGTCTTGCCGAAGGTCTCCTTCTTCGCGAGGTTCTCGGTGAAGAGGGCGCCGTAGTCGACGCGGGCGCAGAGGACGCCGAGGGCCCGGCCCGAGCCCCCCTCTTCGACGCGCCAGGCGAACGCCACGACGGGCCCCCCGACCCTCTCGTCGAGGTAGACGGACGGCGAGAAGTAGGGGTCCCCCCCCTGACCTTCGAGGAACCACTCCGCTTCCGCCTCGTTCGCGCCGAGGAAGACGGGGTCGGACGCCGCGACGACGCGGCCGGTCGTGTCCGCGAAGACGATCGAGGTGTAGACGGGCGAGCGGTTGCTCACGAAGTTCGCGAGGACCGCGCTTCGCTGCTCGCCGGTGCTCTTCGAGGAGGCGACGACCGGGTTCTCGGCGAAGTCGACGATGTCGGCGTACCGCTCGAAGAGGTTCCGGGAGATCTTGTCGGCCGTCGACATCGCCCGGTCGCGGAAGTCGTTCCCGACGAGCTCGCGCATCGAGGACCGGCTGTGGAAGTGGCTGAAGATGCCGAAGCCCGCGAGCGGGACGATCGCCAGCAGGAACCAGACCACGAGACGTGAACGAAGGCTCTGAAACCCTCTCACGCCCGCTCTCTCCGCGTCATGGTGACCTCCTTCACGGTTTCACGACGAGCGTCTTTCCGGGGTCGAGGAGGATGAGGAGCCCCTCGGGCCTCCTTGCCACCCCGACCACGTAGTCCGTCCGCGCGGTGACCACCTCGGCCGGCGGCGGCTGAATCTCCGGGACCCTGACCTTCGCCACCCGCGTGACGCGGTCGACGAGCAGCCCGAGCGCGCGCTCCCCGACCTCGAGGACGACGATCCTCGCGTCCGGGCCGGGGTCGAGCGGCGGCAGCCCGATCCGGGTCCTGATCTCGACGACGGGGAGGATGCTCCCGCGCACGTTCGTCACCCCCCGGATGTGGGGCGGGGCCTGCGGGACCCGCGTCACCTCGCCGACGCGGAGGACTTCCCTCACGCTCTCCACCGGCAGGCCGAACTCCTCGCGGTCGATCATGAAGGCGACGTACGTCCTCTCCTCGACCGCCTCCGCGGCGGAACGGCCCCGCTGGCCGTCCGACACCCAGTCCGCGAAGGCGAGGAGGTCGACGGTGCCGTCGGCGGAAGTGGTCCCCACGGGCGCCGCGCCCGGGACTCCGGAATCCGGTCTCATGCCGAGAGCTCCCTTCCCGCCACCGCCCTGAGCTCGTCGAGGTGCGCCTCGAGGAGCCCGACGGCGTCGAGGATCATGACCACCCGGCCGTCGCCGAGGAGAGTCGCGCCCGAGATTCCGAGAGGCTTGCCGAGGGACTCGTCGAGCGGTTTCACGACGATCCGGAGCGTCTCGAGGGGACGGTCCACGAGGAGCGCCTTCTGCCGGCCGCCCCCCGAGAGGATCGAGGCGTAGCGCCGTCGCGCCGTCCCCGGGCGGCCCGACCCGAGGAACGCCCCGGCGTCCACGGCGGGGACGAGGCGGCCCCGGAACGTGATCACTCCGTGGGAGGCGACCCGGTGAAGCTCCCCCTCCTCCAGCCGGACGGTCTCCTCGAGGAAGCTGACCGGCAGGGCGTACGTCTCGCCGTCGACCGAGACGAGGAGCGCGTTCGAGAGGGCGAGGGTGAGGGGAAAGGCGAGCCGGAACTCCGTGCCGCGGCCCGCGACGGAGCGGACTCTCACCGAGCCCCCGAGCCGCTCGACGGAGGCCTTGACGACGTCCAGCCCGACGCCGCGGCCCGAGAGGGCGCTGACCCCCTCGCGCGTCGAGAACGCCGGGAGGAAGACGAGGTCGAGAAGGGCGGGCTCGTCGAGGCCCTCCGTCCGGATCCCCATCTCGGCCGCCCGGCGGCGGACTCTCGCGAGGTCGATCCCGGCGCCGTCGTCGAGGATCGCGACCTCGGCGAGGCTGGACGCCTGGCGCGCGGCCAGGGTGAGGGTCCCCCGCCGGGGCTTCCCTTTTGCCTCCCGCTCCCCGGGCTGCTCGAGGCCGTGGTCGAGCGCGTTGCGGACGAGGTGGAGGAGGGGCTCCCCGAGCTCGTCGACGACCGACTTGTCGAACGTCGTCTCTCCCCCCTGCGCGACGAAGTCGACTTCCTTCCCGAGCTCGAGGGCGAGGTCCCTCACGAGGCGGCGGAACCTGCAGCGGACCGTCCCGACGGGCACGACCCGCGTGGCCAAGCCCTCGCGCTCGAGAAGGCCGAACGTCCGGAGGAGGAGCTCCAGGCTCTCGGAGGCGGCCGCGGCTTCTTCGGAGGGGGACCGCGCGGTGAGCCGCCGGACCCGCTCGGAGACGCCCGCGAGGAGGATGTGCATCTCGCCGCTCAGCTCGAGGAGCCGCTCGAGGCTCGCGTGGCTCCCCCTGCGCGAGCGGGTCCGCCCGCCGAGGGCCCGGCTGCCGGCGTCTTCCGCCGCGGAATCCGAAACGGTCCCGGCGGCCTCGTCCCGCGCCGGCGTGGCCGCCCGCCCGGAGCCGGCCT